>JADGNM010000002.1 GCA_017883485.1 Methanosarcina sp. | reverse complement strand
TTTGTGCATCAAATATTCTTCCGGCCAGATTGTTATTATCCAAGTAATATAAGTGTACCAAATACCGCAACAACAATACCCATTAAAATTAACAAACTACCAAAGAACGAATCAGTCGCAAAAATTACATAGTCACCCACTAAGATTATAACAAGTGCAATAAACAAAATAAAATATCCTAAAAACTTCGTAGAAGATTGTAAATTCATAACTAACCCCAATTAGATATGTCCCGCATTGCTCATTTTCTTTTCTATGATTTCCTTTGTACGTTGCTTTTCCATGCTCAATTCTATCTTTCACTGAAAAAGGGTGTTTATTATTGTATGAGATAATGATGAGAATTTCCATCAGGAATGTTATGGCTTTCTAGAATATTCGTCTCCGTATAAGTATTGAGTCTCCATATGTTTCGAAACTTCCATAGTTAGAAAGTGTTAAATATCATTAGTCTCAACTAAAAATCTGCATAACAATACTCCAAAAACAACAAGCAGAACTTCAGTGGTCCTTCACACTGAGGTTCTCCCTCTTTCACTTTTATGTTACCAAATCTCCACCAGGGCTTTTTAGCTCTTAGTCTTCATATGCTTTCTGGCCACAGATCATAATTTCGTTATTCTTCCTGCAAAAACCTTGATATATGTCACCTGAAAACAGGTTTGACTTATGTCCTGACTGTTTTATATTGCAGAACGCAATCCCAGGTTAAGTTTTGAATGTGCTTTTTAAAAAGTAATTGTGGATACTGGATAGTGGGATAATTAAAAGAGATTAAATTTAGAGCCAAAAACTTAATTTTAGTGAGGAAAGCCTCAAAGTATAGTCACGATATTGTGAAAGTTGAGTTTTCCTGATAAGTTACCTCGAAATACTGTCTCGCACAATTACCTCACACAAATACTACACAATTATCTCACACATTACCTCACATAATCAATATTTCGTCTTTTCTCAGTTTGTCTTTCACCGGAGTTTAGCTTAATTCTCTGGACAACTTTTTTTAGGATAACATTCTTAACTCCAGTTTAATCTAAAAGGTTTCAGTTTATTTCCAACAAATTTCAATTCATTACCTGACGGATATGATCATATGGCTGACATAATCATAAAAAATGCCTACGTTTTAACGATGGACCCTGGGCTTGGTGACCTTAAAAACGGGGTCGTTGTTATTGAAGACGGGAAAATTACGGAGATCGGGGAAAAGACAAACGAAAGTGCCGAAACCGTTATTGATGCAAAACATTCGGTAGTAATGCCAGGGCTTGTAAATACACATACCCATGCAGCAATGACTCTTTTTCGGGGCTATGCCGACGATATGCAGCTTGCTGAATGGCTTGAGGGATGTATCTGGCCTCTCGAAGCCCGGCTTACGGCAGAAGATGTATATAAAGGCAGCCTGCTTGCCTGCCTGGAGATGATCAGGTCAGGGACTACTTCTTTTGCTGATATGTACTTCTTTATGGACGAAACCGCAAAGGCAGTTGAGCTGTCCGGGCTTCGGGCTTCGCTTTCCCACGGCCTCATCGAACTCTGGAACGAAGAAAAAGGAGAAACTGACCTTAAGGAAGGCAGGCGTTTTGTCCAGGCATGGCAGGGGGCAGCAGGCGGTAGAATAAAAACAATGTACGGGCCTCACGCTCCGAATACATGCTCTGAGGAATTCCTGGCAAAGGTAAGGGAAAAGGCTAGCAGGGACGGAGTCGGAATTCACATACATCTCCTTGAAACTGAAGTTGAATTAAAATCAATGAAAGAAATGTACGGGAAATGTTCGGTACACCTGCTTGAAGATATAGGATTCTTAGGCCCTGATGTACTTGCAGCTCATTGCGTCTGGCTTTCGGACGGCGATATTGAGATTCTGAGAAAAAGAGGAGTCAATGTTTCCCATAACGTAATAAGCAATATGAAACTGGCTGTCGGGGTTGCTCCTGTGCATAAAATGCTCGAAAAAGGCGTAAAGGTCAGCCTTGGCACTGACGGCTGTGCCTCTAACAATAACCTTGATCTCTTTGAGGAAATGAAAACAGCTGCCCTCCTGCACAAAGTGAACACATTTAACCCTGCTGCCCTTCCTGCAAAACAGGTGCTTGAGATGGGGACGATAAATGGTGCAAAGGCTCTTGACACCGAAACAGGCATGTTAAAAGCCGGGAAAAAGGCGGACGTTATAATCCTGGATATGAAAAAACCGCACCTTACTCCCTGTTTCGATATCCGGTCCCATCTTGTATATTCGGCAAAAGGAAGCGATGTCAGGACAACAATCGTAGACGGGAAAGTCCTTATGGATGATTACAGGGTAATGGTACTTGATGAGCAGAAAGTAATGGAAGAAGCTCAAAAAGCTGCAGAAGAGCTTGTATCAAGGGTAAACGCCTGAAGGAAAAGGAATAAAATCAGTGAACCTGGTATAAAGTTTTGCTGGTATGATATTTTAAATATTTAAATAGTAAAGGAACAATAAACATCTGAAACTCTGATAATGATGGGATCACCATGAAAGAACAGGAAATCATAGAGTCCGGAAATATGAAAATTGAATGGGCAAAAAATCACATGCCCGTACTTGCAATCGTCAGGGAGAAATTTGAGAGAGAAAAGCCGCTCAAAGGGCTGAAGATAGGAATGGCCCTGCATGTGGAAGCAAAGACTGCAGTCCTTGTAGAGACTCTGGCTGCAGGCGGTGCAAAAGTAGCAATCGCCGGCTGCAATCCTCTCAGCACTCAGGATGATGTGGCAAGAGCCCTCGATACCTGTGAGAATATAAGCTGTCTTGCGAAATACGGATGCAGCACCAGTGAATATTACGACGCGATCGATGAAGTCCTGAACTTTGAGCCGGACATCACAATCGATGATGGGGCAGACCTTATATTTAAACTGCATAAAGAAAGGACCGACCTGCTCCCGAATATCCGGGGAGGCTGCGAGGAAACAACCACGGGAGTTCACAGGCTTCATGCCATGGAAAAAGACGGAGCCCTGAAAATGCCTGTAATCGCAGTGAACGATGCAATGACCAAATATCTTTTTGATAACCGCTACGGGACAGGACAATCAGCCTGGGATGGGATTAACAGGACTACCAACCTACTGGTTGCAGGCAAAAACGTTGTCGTTGCAGGTTATGGCTGGTGCGGGCGCGGGGTTGCAATGCGGGCTGCAGGTCTTGGGGCAAGTGTGATCGTTACTGAAGTCGACCCGATAAGAGCCCTAGAAGCCAGAATGGACGGGTACAGGGTCATGAAAATGGCCGACGCTGCAAAGTTAGGGGATATTTTTGTTACCACCACCGGAAACCGCGATATTCTTACCTCCGAACATTTCCAGATAATGAAGGACGGTGCAATTCTTGCAAACTCCGGACATTTCAATGTGGAAATAGATATGGAAGCCCTTGCCTCCCTTGCGAAATCAGTCCGAACAGTCAGGCACAATATCAAAGAATACAAGATAGAAGACCGTCACATTAATGTCATAGCCGAAGGTAGGCTTGTCAATCTGGCTGCAGGGGACGGACACCCGGCCGAAGTCATGGATATGAGCTTTGCAAACCAGGCTCTCTGTGTGCGGTATATTGCCGAAAACGAACTCATGGACGGGGTCCACAAAGTGCCTCATATGCTAGACATGTATGTAGCAAAGATAAAACTTGAATCAATGGGCATAAGCATCGATGAACTCACACCGGAACAGGAATGCTACATGAGCGGCTGGGAGTGCGGGACGTAATCCTTAAGGAAGCTAAAGGGCATATTTCCGGGCAATCTTCAGCAATTTTCAAAATTCTGATGCTTTTAATGCAGTGAAATGAATCTATTTCTATCTTTGGAAAAGTGGTGATATTTACTGCAATGCCTGCCTTCGAAAGAGGATGATATTGGAATAAAAGCCCGGAGAAAGTGTAGAATGAAAGGACAATCCAGAAAGTCTGGTATCGAGATTATTGGGGATGTGCCCTGGGGAACACACATTTGTCAATTCTACCAGACAAAAGAAGATTTGATGGAGATTTTGGTCACCTACTTTAAAGCAGGGTTGGAAAATAACGAGTTCTGTCTCTGGGTCACATCACAGCCGGTGGAAGTAGAAGATGCAAAAGATGCCTTAAGAAAGGCTATACCTGATTTTAGTACTTATCTGGAGAAAAGACAAATCGAAATTATCCCTTATACTGACTGGTTTATTAAGGGAGGTATTTTCGATTCGAAGAGGGTATCAAACAGCCGGTTCGAAAAACTCAATAATGCTCTGGACAGTGGTTACGAGGGCATGAGACTTAGCGGGAACACTACCTGGCTGGAAAAAGAAAACTGGAATTATTTCATCGAATTTAAGGAACATACAGATAAAGCTATGGATACCTGCAGGATGATAAACCTGTGCACCTATTTGCTCGATAGGCACAACGCAGCCGAGATAATCGATGTAGTCGTAAACCATCAGTTCGCTTTGATCAAAAGAGAAGGAAAGTGGAAGTGCATAGAAAGCCCCAAACGCAAGCAGGCGGAAGAAGCGCTGCGCGAGGGTGAGGAGCGGTTGCGCTTCGCGCTTGAAACCAGCCACATCGGCGCGTGGGACCTCGACCTGGTGGATCATACCGCCTATCGGTCGATCGAGCACGACCGCATCTTCGGCTACGAGCAACTGCTCCCGCAGTGGACTTACGAGATGTTCCTCGACCACGTGCTACCGGAGGACCGCGCGATGGTGGACGCGAAGTTCCATGAGGCTACGGCCACCCGCAGCGACTGGAATTTCGAGTGCCGCATCCGGCGCGTGTACGGTGCGGTTCGGTGGATTTGGGCGGCTGGGAGGCACAGCGTGGATGCGACCGGAAGCGTGCGCCGGATAGCGGGCATCGTTCAGGACATCACCGAGCGCAAGCAGGCTGGAGAGGCGTTATTGGAGAGCGAGAAGCGGTATCGTACGCTTTTCGACCACAGCATGGATGCTATTGTCCTGACCGATCCCAGCGGTGGTGGAAAAATCCTGTCGGTTAACCCGGCTGCCTGTAGGATGCTTGGATGGTCTGAAGTTGAGCTTATTGGCAAGGGACGCGATATAATGTTTGATCCGGAAGATCCGGCGCTATCCACCTTATTAGATGAACGTGCAAACTCTGGATCAGCAAGAGATCAACTTACTTACAGGCGCAAGGATGGAACCACATTTACTGGAGAAGTAAGTACCGCCTCCTTCACTGATAGTAATGGGGAGTTTCGGACAGTTTCTATCATTAGAGACATCACCAGGCGCAAACAGGCCGAGGAGGCGCTGCGAGAGAGCGAGGAGAAGTACCGCAGCATAGTAGAAACAGCCAATGAAGGTATAATAATAGTTGACGCCGAAGCTAAGATCGCTTATGTCAATAACAAAATGGCTGAGATGTTAGGATACAGTCGGGAAGACATAATTGGCAAATCTCCAAGGGATTTTACCGATGAAGAGGGTAAAACTGTTTTCGAAATGAATCTGAAAAAGAGGCGGCAGGGTATCAATGAGAGCCATGAGTTTAGATTCATAAGTAAAGGTGGTTTACCTTTATGGACTCTTGTAAATTCCAAATCCCTTTTTGATAAGGATGGCAAGTTTATTGGCTCTATGAACATGCTTACCGATATCACTAAGCGAAAAGAAGCAGAGACTAAGCTGAGAGAAACACTCGACAATTTGGAAAGCTCAGTTAAAGAACGTACAGCAGAGCTCGAGAGGGCTTATAAATCGTTGAAAGAAAGCGAAAAGGGTCTTGCTGAAGCCCAAAAAATGGCTCATATTAGAAATTGGGACTGGAACATTGTAACTAATGAAATATACTGTTCTGATGAAGTTTATCGTATTTTTGGATTCAATCCTCAAGAAATAAGCGCGACTTACGACACATTTTTAAGTTACGTGCATCCTGACGATCTGAGCCACATTAATTATGCCAGCATACAAGACTCATTCGGAAGGCCAATTAGCATTGATTTTCGGATTATCTTAGCCACTGGAGAAGAGCGAACAGTCCATGCTCAAACTGAAGTTATTTTTGCTGAGGAAAATAACCCTGTTCGAATAAAGGGAATAATTCAGGACATTACCGAGCGTAAAAAAGCTGAAAAAGCTCTTGAGCTAAGTGAAGAAAGATACCGTATAATAACTGAACAAACAGGACAGCTAGTATACGATTATGATGTGGAAGAAGACGCTGCTGACTGGGCAGGCGATATCAGAGAGCTTACAGGATTTACTCCTGACGAGTTTAGAAGTACGAGTCTAGGTTTCTGGCTGTCTCGTATTCATCCGGAAGATCAAAACATACTCCTGGAAAAATATAGCAAGTCTCTGGTATCCGGAGAAACTGACAGGATGGAGTACCGCTTTAGAAAAAAGAATGGAGAATATATTTATTTCGAAGATAATGGGATCTTCCTGAGAGACAGAAAAGGTAACTCAAACAGAGTTCTTGGGGTAGTTAAAGACATAACAGAAAGAAAGAAGGCAGAAATATTCGTTGCGAATATAGAAACTGCCCGCAAAAAGGAAATCCATCACAGAATCAAGAATAACCTGCAGGTAATTTCTTCCCTTCTTGACCTACAGGCTGAGAAGTTCAGAGACAGAGTGTGTGTTGAGGATTCGGAAGTTCTAAAAGCCTTCAGGGAAAGCCAGGACAGAGTAACGTCAATTGCCCTTATCCATGAAGAACTTCACGAAGGCAAAGGAACCGATGCATTAAACTTCTCACCATACCTGGAGAGGCTTGTTAAGAACCTTTTCCAGACTTATAGACTTGGAAATGCCAGTACCAGCCTGAACATCGAGCTGGAAGAAAACATTTTCTTCGATATGGACATTGCAGTTCCGCTGGGCATAATCATCAACGAACTCGTTTCGAACTCCCTCAAATACGCGTTTCCAGGCAAGGATAAAGGGCTAATTCAAATCAAGCTTTGCAGGGAAAAAGAAGGTCGCAACGGCACCAATTTCATTTTAACAGTCTCGGATAACGGGATTGGTATACCTGAAAGCTTTAATTCGGAAAACTCCAGTTCTCTGGGCTTACAATTAGTTATGATCCTTGTAGACCAGTTAGGGGGCGAGCTTGAATTAAAAAGAGATTCCGGAACTGAATTCGTTATAAGGTTCTCAGTGGCAGAGAGACAATAACTGTTTTTCTCAGGATAACTGCTGCCACTCTCTGTATATTAAACTTAAAGGGGAGCGAAAAAATATGAAGAGATAAATGAAGACTTAATGAAAGATCTCAATTGACATTTTATATAAGTAGATGGACATTAACAGAATTGCTAAACTACAGGTGCCTGATAAAATAAGCTAATTAATAGGGGATTATATGTACTATTGGTGCTTCATTCTTGATTGGCTTGGAAAATGGGGCGTTATTGAAAAATGGGGCAAAATTTTTCGTATTCTGAATCTCTGGAGAAATGGCTTGAATTCCCGACTCTATTTATTTGAAAGAGAAAATCCACGTACATATATCTTTCCAGTAAATTTGTAAAGATTTTTGTATAGAGACCACAATTAATAAATAAAGTCGCAGTAGATTCACGGGAATATTGGAAGAAAAATAATATCACCATAAACTATTTATACAATAGTTGTAATTAGAGGGATGCACCGGTATAAGAGGTGCTTCCTGATACAGCGGAAAATAGGGTGGAGTACAAAATAGATCTCTAAAAAATTCTTAAGGTGCGAAAGAAAGTGGAAATTAGATGAGATAAGAAATGGGCCCGTAGCTCAGTCCGGCAGAGCGACTGGCTTTTAACCAGTCGGCCTAGGGTTCAAATCCCTACGGGCCCGCTATATTCTTAGCCATGTTTATAATTATACCTGAGGAAACGGCTATTCAAGGGAAATCTGACTAAGTTTTTTGAGGTGCTTTATTTTTGGAGGAAAGGATTTGACAAAATTCAGCCTGCTCGATCATGAGTTGGTCCCCAAGCACGAAATCATGCTTGAGGGCGAGTTAAAGTCTGTTTTAGGCAAATTTTCTATAGAAAAGGAACAACTTCCTAAAATCAAAGTGCAGGATCCTGTTTGTAAAGAAATTGGAGCTGCCATCGGAGATGTAGTAAAAATCACAAGAAAAAGTCAAACTGCAGGGGAGGCAGATTACTATCGACTTGTGATCGAGTAAGCGGGGGGGAAAATGACCGCTTGCAAGATCTGAATTTTTTTTCATGGATGTCTTTTTGAATCCCATGCACCATCGCACGAAAAGACTTAACGACTATATACCGATCTGAGAATCACAGCTTATCTGAGAATCACAGCTTATTGGTTTTCACTTTAATAAAGCAAAGAGGGTGCTATCATCACGTTAGAAAATAGTGTACTATCACAGGCTTATTTTACACGGGACAAGATAGTGCAGCACCATATCGATTCATTTAATAAATTTATAGATTTCGGGCTGCAAAAGATCATAGACGAACAACGAATAATAGAAACTGACATAGAGGACACCTATCTCAAACTGGGCAAGATCAGGGTAGAACATCCGGTAGTAAAGGAGGCAGACGGGGCAATCGAAAAGCTTTACCCGAATGAGGCAAGGCTCAGAAATCTTTCTTACTCAGGCCCCCTCTACCTGGAAATGAGCGTTGTAAAAGACGGGATCGAGTCCGAGGTAATGGAGGCAAAGATAGGGCAGCTTCCAGTTATGGTCAAGTCCAAGATCTGCAACCTTCTCGGGCTCAGCGAGACTGAGAAAATCCGTTATGGAGAAGACCCTCTTGATCCGGGAGGATATTTCATCATCGGCGGCACCGAAAGAGTGGTCATGACCTTAGAAGACCTCGCCCCCAACAAAATTCTTGTTGAGTATGGTGAAAGATACGGTGACCTCATAGAGGTTGCAAAAGTCTTCTCTCAGAAGCGCGGGTACAGGGCACTTGTAATCGTAGAAAGAGGAAGAAAATCCCTGCTTGAGGTTTCCTTCCCTTCGATTTCGGGAAGAGTATTTTTCATTACCCTTATGAGGGCTCTTGGGATCGTAACTGACGAGGACATAGTAAATTCGGTTTCAAGTGATCCTGAGATCATCAAATTCCTGCTGGAAAACCTCGAAGAAGCCGAAGTCGAGTCCCAGGAAGATGCAATCGAGAAGATAGGGGCAAGGGTTGCTGCAGGACAGGCCAAGGAGTACCAGATTAAAAGGGCCAACTATGTCATTGACAGGTATCTTTTCCCACATCTCGGAAACGATCTCAGGGACAGAATTTCAAAGGCTCACTTCCTGGCCCGGATGGCTGAGTCCTGTTTCGAGCTGGCTCTTGGCAAGCGTTCGGAAGACGATAAAGACCACTATTCTAATAAAAGGCTGAAACTTGCAGGAGACCTCATGGAAGACCTCTTCAGGGTATCTTTCAACAGGCTGGCAAGAGATATTAAGTACCAGCTCGAGCGCGCAAATATGAGGAACAGAGAACTGAATGTCGCAACAATTGTCCGGGCAGATGTCCTGACTGACCGCCTGCAGCACCCCCTGGCAACCGGAAACTGGGTTGGGGGAAGAACAGGTGTATCTCAACTCCTGGACAGGAACGACTATATTTCAACTCTTTCTCACCTGCGCCGTGTAATTTCTCCCCTTTCCCGTGCCCAGCCGCACTTTGAAGCCAGAGACCTGCATGCAACCCAGTGGGGAAGGCTCTGTCCTTCGGAAACTCCGGAAGGTCCGAATTGTGGCCTTGTGAAAAATTTTGCCGAAATGGTTGAGCTCTCTACAGGTATAGAGGAAACTGAAAGCATGAAGAAAATACTCTATGACCTGAACGTCGAACGTGTGGTGGTCAGGGTACCGGAAATTCCACCCAAAGTGAGAGAGGTTTTGCTTGACGAGTTCGGAGAAGAGATTATCGAAGAGTATGAAGAGACTCCGGAAGTTGAAAACAAATACAAAGACGATGAATTCTACGAGTATTCAGATATGGACGATGGCGGATCATTCGGTGATTAAGGGGTCGATGTCAGATGACTAAAGCAAAAATATTCATAAACGGAGAGCTTGTCGGGACACATGATAACCCTGTGGAACTCGTAGACGAGCTACGAAAGATGAGACGGCAGGGGTTCATATCCAGGCAAGTCAACATAGCTCTTAACGACAACACCAGGGAAGTAATTATAAACTCCGATATGGGCAGAGCAAGAAGGCCTCTGGTAGTTGTAGAAAACGGAGCTCCCAGGGTAACTGAGGAGCAGATACAAAAACTGAAGAACAAGGAAATCAACTTTGACGACATTGTAAAAGAAGGCTGTGTAGAGTACATGGACGCAGAAGAAGAAGAAAATGCTTACATTGCCCTCTATGAAGCTGATATTACCCCAAGGCACACTCATATGGAAATCAATCCCGAGCTTATTCTCGGGATTTGCACGGGAATGGTCCCTTATCCGGAGCACAATGCATCTCCGCGTAACACAATGGGTGCAGCCATGATCAAGCAGTGTATAGGAGTCTCCACAGCAAACCAGAAGCTAAGACCCGATACCCGTGCCCACGTCCTGCACTACCCCCAGAGGGCACTCACCAAGACCAGGACTTCCGAAGCAATCGGTTTTGACGACAGGCCTGCAGGCCAGAACTTCGTGGTTGCAATCCTATCTTATGAAGGGTATAATATAGAAGATGCCCTGATTTTCAATAGGGGCTCAATCGACAGAGGACTTGGGAGAAGCCACTTCCTCAGGACTTTCGAGGGAGAAGAGAGAAGGTATCCGGGTGGACAGGAAGATAAATTCGAGATTCCTGACTCCGAATACCGTGGAGCCCGCAGCGCAGATGCATATGCGAACCTGGATGTTGACGGGCTTGTTAACCCTGAAACTACGGTTGGCCCGAATGACGTGCTTATCGGAAAAACCAGCCCTCCAAGGTTCCTTGAAGAACCTTCTGACTTCGGGATTGCAGTGGAGCAGAGAAGAGAAAGCTCTGTCACCATGCGGTCAAATGAGAAAGGAATCGTTGATACGGTTATTTTAACAGAGTCCATTAACGGGACTCGCCTTGCCAAAGTAAAGGTAAGAGACGAAAGAATTCCTGATATTGGGGACAAATTTGCGTCCAGGCACGGACAAAAAGGAGTAATCGGACTGAAGGTTCCGATTGCAGACATGCCTTTTACCGAATCAGGTCTGTCTCCTGATCTTATGATTAACCCGCATGCAATTCCTTCCCGTATGACCGTCGGGCACGTACTGGAAATGATTGGCGGAAAGGTAGGCTCAATGGAAGGTAGAAGAGTTAATGCAACCGCTTTCGCCGGAGAGAATGAGGATGACCTGAGAGAAGCCCTTCAGAGGCACGGCTTCGCCCACACCGGAAAAGAAATTTTTTATGATGGGGCAACAGGCAGAATGATTCCTGCGGATGTCTTTATTGGCGTAATCCTTTACCAGAAACTGCACCACATGGTTACCTCCAAGATGCACGCCAGGTCTCGCGGGCCTGTACAGGTGCTTACTCGCCAGCCAACCGAGGGTAGAGCCAGAGAAGGTGGTCTCAGGTTCGGTGAGATGGAACGTGATGTTCTGGTAGGGCACGGGGCTGCAATGTCCTTAAAAGAGAGGCTGCTGGACGAGTCTGACAAAGTAGTGGAACTTGTCTGTTCGCACTGCGGAATGATTGCAACGTACGACAAGCAGCGGAATGTCTCTTTCTGCTCTGCCTGCGGGGCTGATACGGATATATATCCGGTAGAAATGAGCTACGCATTCAAGCTGCTGTTGGATGAGATCAAATCCCTGGGAGTTGCTCCCAGACTTAATCTTGAAGATGCGGTGTGAGGTGGAAGATGGCAAACGTACCTCCAATTCCGAAAAGAATTTCTTCTATTAAATTCGGTCTATTGTCCCCAAAAGAAATCCGTAAGATGAGTGCAACGCCGATTATCACGGCCGACACTTATGATGACGACGGATTTCCGATTGACATGGGGCTTATGGACACAAAACTCGGAGTTATCGACCCTGGACTGCGCTGTAAGACCTGCTCGGGCAGGGCAGGGGAGTGCCCTGGACACTTCGGACACATAGAACTTGTTGCCCCTGTAGTCCATGTGGGGTTTAACAAAGTTATCAGAAAGCTACTTCGAGCGACCTGCAGGAAGTGCAGCAGGCTTCTGCTTGAGCCTGCACAAAAACAACGTTTTCTGGACCAGCTTACAGGTATTGAGGAAATCAGGCATATGCCTGATGACCTTATCAACGAGGTTTATAAGGAAGCCAGTAAAGTAAAGGCCTGCCCCTACTGTAACGAGGAACAGCTCGAAATCAAATTCGAGAAGCCCAGCGAGTATCTTGAAAACGGGGAAAAATTGACCCCGACCGAGATAAGGGACCGTTTTGAGAATATCCCTGACGAGGATATATCGGTTACTGGGATGGACCCAAAGAATGCAAGGCCGGAGTGGATGATCCTTACAGTCCTGCCTGTGCCTCCAGTTACTGTCCGTCCTTCGATTACCCTGGAATCAGGGCAGCGCAGTGAAGACGACCTGACACATAAGCTGGTAGATATAATAAGGATCAACCAGCGTTTCCAGGAAAATCGGGAAGCTGGCGCTCCTCAGCTTATTATTGAGGACCTCTGGGAACTCCTCCAGTATCACGTAACTACCTTCTTTGACAATTCGGTTTCAGGAATTCCCCCTGCAAGGCACAGATCAGGCAGACCCTTAAAAACCCTATCCCAGCGTTTAAAAGGTAAGGAAGGACGGTTCAGAGGAAGCCTGTCAGGTAAACGTGTTAATTTCTCTGCCCGTACAGTAATCTCTCCGGACCCCAACCTGAGCATTAACGAAGTAGGGGTCCCGATGCCTATTGCGAAGATCCTGACAATGCCGTCAATAGTAACTCCCAGAAATATAGAACAGCTTAAAATTTATGTGCGCAACGGTGAAGATGTTCATCCCGGAGCAAACTACGTACTGCGTTCCGACGGCAGGCGTATAAAGATAACCAATGTAAACAAAGACGACATTGCCGAAAAGCTGGAGTTTGGATGGACAGTGGAGCGCCAGTTGAAGGATGGGGATACCGTACTTTTTAACAGGCAGCCGTCTCTGCATAAAATGAGCATTATGGCTCACTCTGTTAAGGTTCTTCCGAACAAGACCTTCAGGTTAAATCCTGCAGTATGTCCTCCGTACAATGCCGACTTTGACGGGGACGAGATGAATATGCATGCCCTGCAAACAGAAGAGTCCAGGGCTGAAGCAAAGATTCTCATGCAGGTTCAGGAAAATATCCTGTCCCCGCGTTTCGGAGGCCCTATTATTGGCGGGATTCACGACCACATCTCAGGGCTTTTCCTGCTAACCCGCTTTGAAAACCATATAACCAAGCATGAAGCTTACGATATTCTCCGGAAAAGCAGTGCCCGCAGTCTGCCCAAACCTGCAGGCTATGATCCAGACGGAAAGCCCTACTGGACAGGAAAGCAGATCTTCAGCCAGATCCTGCCTGAAAACCTGAATACACAGTTTTCGGCTCAAGTATGCTCTCACTGTGATAACTGCAGGAGGGAAGGATGCCCGAACGATGCCTATGTGATGATCAGGAACGGAGAACTCCTTATGGGCACAATAGATGAAGCCGCTATCGGGGCATTCAAAGGAAAAATCCAGGACCGCATTATCAAGGAAATCGGCCCGGAAGCCGGAGCCCGCTTCATAGATGACATGACCCGACTTGCAATCCGGTCGATCATGCGGACAGGCCTGAGTTTCGGAATAGCTGATGAAGATATCCCGAAAGAAGCCAGGGTCCAGATCAATGAGGTTCTTGGCAAAGCCGAAGACGCCGTGCAGAACCTTATCAAGTCTTACCAGAATAAGGAACTTGAACCCCTGCCTGGAAGGACGCTTGATGAAACAATTGAAATGAGCATCATGCAAAAGCTCGGGAAAGCCAGAGACGAGACCGGCGGAATTGCAGACAGCCACATGGGGCTTGAGAACTCTGCAGTTATCATGGCTCGCTCCGGAGCAAGAGGTTCCATTCTGAACCTCACACAGATGGCAGCATGTGTCGGCCAGCAGGCAGTGCGTGGGGAACGCATCCGCAGGGGATATGCAGGAAGGACCCTTCCCCACTTCGAAGAGGGAGACCTTGGGTCGGACGCCCACGGGTTCGTAAAGGCGAGCTATAAAAGCGGGCTAAACCCTACCGAATATTTCTTCCACGCAATCGGCGGTCGGGAAGGTCTTGTGGATACTGCGGTCAGAACATCCCAGTCAGGGTATCTGCAGAGAAGACTTGTCAATGCCCTTCAGGACCTGGAAGTCCAGTATGACCTTACAGTCAGGGATACCAGAGGCGTGCTTGTACAATTCAAATACGGAGAAGATGGGATCAATCCCACAAAAAGTGACTTCAGTAAACTTGATACTATCCACAGGATTGTCCGATCAGTGGTGAGTAAGGAGGTGGCCTGATGAGTATTAGTGAAGCTACTATCGACAGCATGATAAAGGATCTGCCTCTTCCTTCGAATACTCTTAAAATTTTTAAGGACGATGTAATCAAAGCCGGAGTAAGCAAGAGGGAAATGGAAGAGATCATAGAAAGGATAATGGAAGAATATGATGTCTCATGTATTGAGCCCTGTGACGCAGTTGGTGTTGTTGCAGCCCAATCCATAGGGGAGCCGGGCACCCAGATGACGATGCGTACCTTCCACTATGCAGGTGTGGCTGAGATCAACGTCACTCTCGGTCTGCCCCGGCTTATAGAAATAGTAGACGCCAGGAAAATCCCGAGCACTCCGATGATGACGATTGCCCTTTCCAAAGAGAACCCTGAAGATTACGCTTACGACAGGGAGAAAACAAGAGCTCTCGCCTGGGAAATTGAGGCAACCAAGATCGACCACATAGCTGACGTGACAACTGACCTTTCCCAGATGAAACTGATAATAGACCTGCACGAAAAAGCAATGGAAGGCAGGAACATAAATATAGAACAGGTAAAGGAAAGGTTCAATGAAGAACTGAACGTATCGGTCACTATCTCCCCTGATATAGATAATCAGATTGTCATTTCCCCGGCGGAACCCTCTTACAGGGAGCTTCTCCAGCTTGCAAAGAGCATCCACAACGTCACCCTCAAAGGGATAGAAGGAATAAAGCGAGTAGTGGTCAGGAAGGAAGGAGAGGAGTACACTCTCTATACCGAAGGCTCAGCTCTACGTGAGGTTTTTCAATTTGAAGGAGTGGACAAGACTAGGACAAGTACAAATAACATTAATGAAATTTATGAAGTGCTGGGGGTCGAAGCTGCAAGAAATTCAATTATTAAGGAAGCCACAGATACCCTGCGGGAACAGGGTCTTACCGTGGATATCCGGCATATCATGCTCGTCTCAGACCTCATGACCTGCGACGGAGAAGTAAAGCAGATCGGAAGACACGGCATTTCAGGTGAAAAGGCCAGCGTATTCGCTCGTGCAGCTTTCGAAGTGACTGTCAACCATTTGCTGGATGCAGGCATGCGCGGAGATATCGACAAGCTGGAGGGTGTCACAGAAAATATCATTGTTGGACAGCCTATCCGGATGGGTACGGGTGACGTGCACCTGATAAGCAGAAGGAAAGAAGAAATTGAAGCAGCTGAGGAGAGTGAAAGGCTTTAAATAAAAGCTTCACTTCTACGACTTAACCTCGCTTACCAGAAAATTGATATAAGGCATCAGGTATTTAGAGTACCATATACTCGTCAGGCCTGAATATCTTCATTAAGAAAGTGGCTCCGTAGACGAGCTAATTTGAGATAGAGTTGATGAAAATGAAAATTAACGTTGATAAATCTCTTATCAAGGCTGTGAAAACAGGAAAGGTAATAATTGGAGCTAATCGGACCGTGGATGCGGCAGCAAACGGCTCTGCAAAAATTGTGGTCCTGGCATCAAACTGCCCTGAAGATATTAAAAAGAAAGTCCAGGCAACAAATATTCCGATCCTGAAATATGAAGGCACAAGTGTAGAACTCGGGCCCGTTTGCGGAAAGCCCTTTACGATTGCAGCCATGGCAATTCTCGATGTAGGAGAATCGGACATCCTGGCAGCTACAGTTTGATAAAGGAGTTGGCAACGTCTTGGGTGAAATAAGACTTACCGCAGAAAGCATCCAGTACATTGCGTTATTTGAAAATATGACCCGCGCAAAAATCCTCGACTGTATTCCGGAAGAGGAAAGGCTCGTATATGTTGTAAAGCAGGGCGATATGGGACTTGCGATAGGCAAGAACGGTGAGAATATAAATCGTGTTAAGAAAGCCCTGGGCAAACCTATAGAACTTGTGGAATATTCAGAGGATCCTGTCACCTTTCTAAAAAATGCCTTCGGGCCTGTGTCCTTGAACTCGGTAAATATTACGAACAAAAACGGTAAGCGATTAGCTTATGTAGAGGTACCCAATAAGGAGAAGGGACTTGCAATCGGCCGCAATGGTAAGAACATCGAGAAAGTAAAGATGCTTGCCCGCCGCCATCATGACATTGAAGATGTGTTCCTGCAGTAGTCTACATTAATTTACGTTGATCCATTAATCCGGCGTTGAAGGACAATCTGGTATCATAATGACTTACAGGAAACTGTGATCAATTTTTACTTGGAGAAATTAACTATGGCTAAAGGAAAATATGCAGCTAATATTCTCAAACAGGCCAGGAAAAACGCTCGCTGGAAAGATACATACTACGGCAGGCGTGTTCTTGGACTGAACGTAAAAGCCGACCCTCTCGGTGGCGCACCGCAGGGCCGGGGTATAGTCTTGGAGAAAGTAGGAGTTGAAGCCAAGCAGCCGAACTCCGCAATCCGAAAATGCGTAAGAATCCAGCTCATCAAAAACGGGCGTCAGGTAACTGCTTTCTGTCCTGGGGACGGAGCAGTTAACTTTATTGATGAACACGATGAAGTGACCGTGGAAAGGATTGGAGGCCGAATGGGAGGCGCTATGGGTGATATTCCAGGCGTACGCTTCAAAGTGATTGCTGTAAATAACGTGTCCCTGAATCAGCTGGTTATCGGCAGGATGGAAAAGCCCAGGAGATGATTTTTTTTGTACAAATTATTCGGCAAATGGGACCCTACTGAAGTTGAGGTCAAAGATCTCGGGATTAAACGGTACGTCAGCCTATCGCCTGTAATTGTTCCTCACAGCAGTGGAAGGCATGCAAGGCAGCAGTTTAACAAATCTGAAATCTCCATTGTGGAGCGCCTGGCAAATAACTTGATGAGGACCGAAATCAACAGCGGAAAGAAGCAGGTGACCCTCCGCGCAGTTGAAGAAGCTTTAGAAATCGTAAACAAGAAGACCAAACAGAACCCTATCCAGATCCTTGTGGATGCCATTGCCAATGCAGGCCCCAGGGAAGAAGTGGTCAGGCTTAAATATGGCGGGATATCCGTGCCAAAGGCAGTAGATACTGCTCCTCAGAGGCGAGTGGATACAGCTCTGCGCTATATCAGCATGGGGGCCAAAAATGCAGCCTTCAAATCCAAGCGCTCTGTTGCGGAATGCCTGGCAGCAGAACTTATAGGTGCTGCAAATCGAGATACTAAATCTTTCTCTATCAACAGAAAGGATGCAAAGGAAAGAGTTGCAAAGGCAGCACGCTAATCAATTTTGCGGGTTGCCCTGATTTATAAAGTACCGTCAATTAGAAATAGTATACTTAAAAATAATATATTATTAAAGTTATATTTACTTAAAGGGTTATTAGCATGGGACGAAGGAAGAAAATGGTCGAGCGCGTAACAGCGCTCATGAATGAACCGGTAAAAATCAGGAACATCGGGATCGTTGCGCATATCGACCACGGAAAAACAACGTTATCGGACAACCTGTTAGCAGGCGCAGGCATGATTTCAAAGGAACTTGCCGGAAAGCAGCTATTCATGGACTCCGATGAAGAGGAACAGGCAAGAGGTATCACAATCGATGCCTCCAACGTTTCCATGGTTCACACTTTTGATAATGAAGACTACCTGATAAACCTGATCGATACTCCAGGACACGTTGACTTCGGTGGGGACGTGACCCGTGCCATGAGAGCCGTAGACGGCGCGGTTGTGGTGGTAGATGCTGTAGAAGGTACTATGCCCCAGACCGAAACCGTATTGAGGCAGGCTCTCAGGGAACACGTCAGACCCGTGCTTTTTATTAACAAGGTAGACAGACTGATCAATGAGCTGCAGGTCGATGCCCAGGAAATGCAGGTTCGTCTTGGAAAAGTCATTGATCATGTGAATAAGCTCATCAAAAACATGAACCCGCAAAAGTTCAAGGCAGGCTGGAAGGTCGATGCTGCAGAGGGGACTGTAGCTTTCGGATCAGCTCTTTACAACTGGGCTATCAGTGTGCCTATGATGAAAAAGACCGGGGTCTCCTTTAAGGAAGTATATGACTACTGTAAAGTCGGAGATATGAAGTCCCTGGCAGAAAAGTGCCCCCTGCACGAAGCTGTCCTTGATATGGTCATCAGGTACCTGCCAAATCCTCTTGACGCTCAGAAAGGCAGGGTGCCAGCTATCTGGCACGGAGATCCTAACACTGAGATTGGCAAATCCATGGCCAATGCAAACGCAGCCGGGGACCTTGCTTTCATGGTTACAGACATTTCCGTTGACCCTCATGCGGGAGAAGTAGCAACCGGAAGGCTGTTCAGCGGATCTCTTACCCGTGGAATGGAAGTTTACACATCCGGGACCTCAAAGAAGAGCCGAGTCCAACAGGTAGGTATATTTATGGGCCCGGAAAGGCTCGAAGTGGAAAAAATCCCTGCTGGAAATATTGCAGCAGTCACGGGCTTAAAGGACGCAATTGTAGGTTCCACCGTGACAACTCTTCAAGATATGGTGCCCTTCGAAAGCATCAGGCACGTCAGCGAACCTGTGGTGACTGTGGCTGTGGAAGCCAAGCACACCAAAGATCTGCCCAAGTTGATCGAGGTTCTCAGACAGGTCGCAAAAGAAGATCCGACTCTTCAGATTACCCTTGATGAGGAAACCGGGGAACACCTGATGGCAGGGATGGGAGAACTTCACCTTGAAGTAATCGCCCACAGGATACAGAGGGACAAGAACGTGGAAATTTCCACGAGCAAGCCAATTGTCGTTTATAGGGAAACCATCAAGAGAAAAATCGAAGCTATGGAAGGGAAGTCCCCGAACAGGCACAACAGGTTTTATATCTATGTGGAACCCCTTGACACTGAAATTGTCAGTGCTATCAAGGCCGGCGATGTAACCATGAATATGCCCGAGCTTGAACGCAGGCAGAAACTCATGGAACTCGGGATGGGGAAAGATGAAGCAAAAAATATCGCTGGCATTTTCAATGCCAATATCTTCATTGATATGACCAAAGGTATCCAGTACCTTAACGAGACAATGGAATTGGTGCTTGACGGATTTGAAGAAGTTATGCGGGCAGGCCCGCTTACCAGAGAACCCGTTGCAAACGTAAAATGCGTGCTCATAGATGCAAAGCTTCATGAAGATGCAATCCACAGAGGCCCTGCCCAGGTAATTCCTGCATCAAGACAGGCAATCCAGGCCGGAATGCTTACAGCAGATGATACTCTGCTTGAGCCATATCAGAAGGTTTTTGTCCAGGTGCCCCAGCTATTAATGGGCGGTGCAACAAAAGAACTGCAAGGCCGCCGCGGAATTATCCTTAACATGACTACTGAAGGAGACCTGGCAATTATCGAGGCCAGAGTGCCTGTGGCTGAAATGTTCGGATTTGCCGGAGAAATCAGGTCTGCAACCGAAGGGCGTGCTATGTGGAGCACCGAATTCGGAGGCTTCGATATCGTGCCATCCAGTATTCAGATTGAAGTAGTAGGTCAGATTAGAGAGAGGAAAGGCCTCAAGAAAGAACTGCCCAAAGTCTCTGATTACCTTTCAATGTAAGTGGAATTTTTCCACTATTCCTCAATGCTTTAAGGATATACTCGCTCACTTCGATAAGAAGAAAAGAGCCCTTGACTGACCTGGAAGGGAAAAGAATCCCTATCAGTTCGAGGATAAGGTCGATCGGAAGCTTTAAAAGAAGGTATGCCTATATTGGGAAAAAACATTCCAGGTTGCTGGATATTTATAAAGTATCGGCTCAAAAAATGGCCAAAAAGGGGAACCGGCAATATTGATTGTACAAAAGAATATAGAAATGAACTAATCAATATTGAGACCTGCCCTAATCTTAATATAGTAAATATTTGATATACGATTGAAACTCATGCAGAATTACAGGAGAATTATAAATGGCAGCAGATAAACCGCACTTAAATTTAGCAGTGATTGGTCACATCGACCACGGAAAATCAACTTTCGTAGGACGTTTAATGTACGATGCTGGAGCTGTACCCCCGCACATTATCGAGAAGTATAGAGAAGAAGCAAAGCAGAAAGGTAAAGAATCTTTTGCCTTCGCATGGGTTATGGACTCTCTTAAGGAAGAGCGTGAAAGAGGTATCACAATTGATATCGCTCACAAGAGATTCGACACCGATAAGTTTTATTTCACAGTCGTAGACTGCCCGGGCCATCGTGACTTCGTAAAAAACATGATCACAGGCGCATCTCAGGCTGATGCTGCAGTCCTTGTCGTCGCAGCACCTGACGGCGTTATGGCCCAGACCAAGGAGCACATCTTCCTTGCAAGGACTCTCGGTATCAACCAGTTGATTGTCGCAGTCAACAAGATGGACGCAGTAGACTACAGCGAGAAGAGATTCAAGGAAGTTGTGGAACAGGTATCCGGTATCCTTAAGATGATCGGGTTCAAGCCGGCTGACATCCCATTCGTACCAACCTCTGCTTTCTACGGGGACAATGTCGTAAATCTCAGTGATAAGACTCCCTGGTACAAGGGCATGTCCATGATGCAAGCTCTCGACAACCTCAAACTGCCTGAAAAACCGTCCACCCTCCCGCTCAGAATCCCTGTCGAAGACGCATACACCATCTCAGGTATTGGAACCGTACCTGTAGGCAGGGTTGAAACCGGAACCATGAAGAAAGGTGACAAAGTAGTTTTCATGCCTGGAGGAGCTACCGGTGAAGTAAAGTCCATTGAGATGCACCACGAAGAAATTCCGCAGGCAGTCCCCGGAGACAATATCGGGTGGAACGTCCGCGGTATCGGCAAGACTGACGTCCGCAGAGGAGACGTTTGCGGCCACGTTGACAACCCACCAAAAGTTGCCGATGAGTTTGTAGGACAGATCGTTGTCCTCCAGCACCCCTCCGCAATTACTGCAGGATACACTCCTGTTTTCCACGCCCACACTTCCCAGATTGCATGCCAGCTGATTGCCCTTAACAGGAAGCTGGACCCGAAGACCGGGCAGACTAAGGAAGAAAACCCGGCCTTCATCAAGGCCGGAGACGCAGCAATCGTTACCGTCAAACCGACAAAACCAATGGTCATTGAACCGGTAAAGGAAATTCCACAGCTTGGCAGGTTCGCTATCCGTGATATGGGTATGACAATTGCCGCAGGCATGTGCATGAGTGTTAAGCAGAGATAACACTCTCCTTTTTTTCATTTTGTAAGGAGAAAAAAGGTTATGCAAAAAGCTAGAATAAGACTGTCAGGAATCAGTCCCAAGGACCTGGACGGAGTCTGCAATCAGGTTAAGTCCATTGCAGAGAGGACAGGAGTCAGTATTTCCGGGCCAGTTCCGCTTCCTACAAAGAAGCTTGTCGTCCCCACAAGAAAAAGCCCCAGCGGCGATGGAACGGCAACCTGGGATCACTGGGAAATGCGCGTACACAAGCGGCTCATCGACATTGCAGCCGATGAAAGAGCACTTCGCCAGCTTATGAGAATTCAAGTCCCAAAAGATATCAATATCGAGATCGTACTCGAAGGATAAAAACAAAAAAGACGGGCTACCCGAGTTTCGCCAGTCGAGTTGCGGCTCGACGATGCGCGGTCCGTTTCGCTCGCTTGGCTCGCTCAAGCGGACTAATATTTATAAAG
>JADGNM010000098.1 GCA_017883485.1 Methanosarcina sp. | reverse complement strand
GCTATTCTAGCGGCACTCAATCAAGCGCCGCTATTATTCTGATAGTTGCAGCATTTAGCTGAGACTATAACTTTTTTTCAAGTAGGCTGAATAGTAACATTGATTCATTAATATCATCTCAGATGTAGTTATTCTCCATAAGTGATTCCCTAGTTCTATACTAGCCATAGCCACTGTTGCAATAACATCACACAAATCGCGATTTCCTTATAGTAAAATCAACACTTTCAAACTAAATGAGATGCTTTTCATTTATGTTTGAAGCCTAATCAATTTTCTACGGGACTAAGTAATGAAATGTATAATGAATTCAATCAACGTGGTGGCTCAAACCCATTTTTTTGACCGATTAAGGTTTAATGAAGTAATTTCCTCAGTTCATCTGCGTAAGTCTTAATTGATTAATGCCTCTCCAAATCTTTGTTCAATTTGATACAATTTCAACTGTGGTAGTTTTTCAGCGCATTTCCTTTCGGCAGATTTATTGCTTGAATATCATTTAACAAATTAATAGCCCAGCTTTGTTTTTGAAAAGATATATTAGCTATAAATTCTACCTATATGTTATATGCCGGTGACAGTTATTTTAAGTTGTATCATCAGAATATTATTGTTCAAACAATATAACATTTAGAGAAATACGATTAAGAAATCAGTATTAATTAAAAGCAGATATTATAAAGTCTAAACCTACGTAAATTTCTCCAACAATTAAATTTTCTACAAATAATTTCTAGTTATGATAATATTTGACTAATTTGACTCGTAGATGTAACTAGATAAATTATTAAGTCTAATTAAAGTGAAAAATAAAAATTTATAATATTATTCAAATTTAATTCAACATAATACAAAATATATTAGTACTTGAGCATATTAAAATGTAAGTTTTAATTAATTTTGTTGTTCTTTCACTTTGAGTTGATAATCTTCATTTAGGCAATGACTCTAATAAATTGCCCTATTTTCACAACAAACGGAATTAGTTCGGAACTTAGTAACGCGATCATTACTTAGTAACGCGATCCTTAATTTAATTCTCGGACATTAATGATTTTTAATTACGTCCGTTACTCTATATGGAACTGAGTCTCTGCACCCCGAAGTAATAAAAATAAAGAGAGGGCAGATGCAAGCCTTTTTAGTTAAGTTTGACACGCTCAGCCGTTGCCAGATAGATTACGCTCTCACAAATATTACAGCAGTGATCAGCAATCCTTTCAATATAGCGAATGAGGAAAAGTAAATATGTAGCTCTGGAAATTATGCTCATGTCTTTTGCCATCATTTCTATCAGTTCAACCCAGACAGCGTAAAAAAGCTTATCTACCTCATCATCCAGGGCTGCTGTCGCTCTTGCGAGTTCTACGTCCTGGGTCTCAAAGGCTCTAATGGAATTCTCAAGCATATACGCTGCTATATCAGACATTTTTTTCGTATCTACAAGAGGCTTTATATGTCCGCCTTCGATTTTTCCGGGAATTTTGGCAATATTAACTGATAATCCGACAATCCTTTTGAGATCCGCTGAGATCTTAAGAGATGAAATGACAAGACGAAGATCACTAGCCATGGGCTGCTGAAGCGCAATCAGGTCATCAATGGAAATCTCGATTCCTTCCTCAAGTTCACCCACATCTGCCTCAAAGGCAAGCGTCCTTTCAGCAAGTTTGATATCAAGATCTACAACTGCAACCATCGAATCTCTGAAAACCTGTTCAGCCAATTTTCCAAAAGAAGCCACGGACTCCTTTAGCAGATCCAGTTGTTTTAGATATCGTTCCCGAGGCATTTTCAATCACCCAAACTTACCGTACCCATTTTATGGAGAGAGACACATTGAAGATAGAATTATAGCAAAATGAATCTCTCTTTTATTATTAGTAATAAATATCCCTAATGATGTCCTGCTAATTTAGTATTATCTATATAGACAAAAGAGATATATAAAGTTATCACTTATGCAGGATATTGAGAGTAAAAGATAAACCCGGATAACCTTGTTTAACCGGCTATGCACAGATGTTTTCAAACTGATAGCATATTTATTGCTATCGTTTTTTTGAAAATTATTAAAAATCTGAAGTTATTGTTCAGGGAAGATTCGGGAAATTATTCAAAAATAAACGCTCCTGTAACCATAATATAGAGCAAAAAACAATAAGTATGTAGCACTATGACCCCGACAAACAAGGAAAAATCCGCTGACAGGGCTGACAGGGAATTTATCGTAGGCATCGAACCGCCGGCAGACAGGACTGAGAAAGCGTTCTGGTTCATTTTCCGGGGTCGAGAGGTTCTCCTCAATATCCATGAAAATCCTGGAGTTATCCCTAAGTTGCACGACCCAGGGGAGCTTGAGCTTTCCGGAATCAGAGAGCAGTATCTGGGCACGCTTGACGGGACACACTGTTATTCCGTAGAAATTCCAGAAGGAGCAAAGGCGCCCGAAGGAATTCAATTTGCGGACCTCAGGCAGGCTTATTCGGAGATTAGTGAGGGATGCTTTGCGCTTGTGAATAAGGCGGTCCAGGTAATGGAGTGGGACCGGACAAACCAGTTTTGCAGCCGTTGCGGGACAAAAACTCGGAAGAGACACGGAGAAAGAGGAAAGGAATGTCCTGACTGCGGAGAGCTTTTTTACCCAAGAATCTCGCCGGCAATAATCGTGCTTATCAGAAAAGGGCATGAAGTTTTGCTTGCAAGATCGCCTAATTTCCCGCCAGGTTTGTACAGCCTGATAGCCGGTTTCATCGAGCCTGGAGAAACAGCCGAAGCAGCGGTTGCCAGGGAGGTTAAAGAGGAAGTAGGAATAAGAATTAAGAACATCAGCTATTTCGGGACGCAGGCCTGGCCGTTTCCGAATTCCCTGATGATCGGGTTTACCGCAGAGTACAGTTCGGGAGATATTCAACCCGATGGGGTCGAAATAGAGGATGCAAAATGGTTTTCGGCTGACGAAATGCTGCCAGTACTGCCCGGAAAAATCAGCATATCCAGAAAGTTGATAGACCATTTCCTTAAAGAAGAAGGGCTGGAGAGTTAAGATTCTGATTCGGGACTCGATCAGGCGTTTATGCTTTGCTCCAGAATCTGCGAAAAAAAATTATAACCAGTAAATTCAAGTCCCACAATATGGAGGGCTTGGAGAGACCCAATCAAAAACTATACCGCGGAAAACGCGGAAAGACGCGGAAAAACTGTGCCCCTCTTAACTTCTTTTTGACACATAAGCGGTCACTGCTAAA
Source organism: Methanosarcina sp. (assembly GCA_017883485.1). GTDB lineage: Archaea > Halobacteriota > Methanosarcinia > Methanosarcinales > Methanosarcinaceae > Methanosarcina. Next base: position 5,085 of record JADGNM010000098.1, on the reverse strand, counting down.
AACACTGCTAAAAGCTTGTCAGTATCTTCCAGTTGAAATTCTTTTTTGCATTTTTATCTAAAATTTTTTAATTTCAGTTTTGAAAAGGCCGGCCTGCGGCCGGTGAGTGCCCTGGTACCTGAGACGAGCGGATTCAAAAACCGGCCCCCTTAATGCCTATATTTAAACAATGAAAACGTAAAACGACGAAATTATTTTTGCCCACTCAGTTCAAAATAGCCAGTGTGGCAGAAAGGTAATTTTTGATTCAATCGGACAAAACACAGCCTGTTGTGAAGATAAACACTTTTCCAAGAATCGTTAGTAATACGTTTTATTCGAGAAATTGAACGGAAGAGCAAAATCTCCCTTCTCGCCTGACAGCGCAACACCTAAAAGTAAAAAACACTTTTTTAACTATATAATTTTCATTTATAAGGAGATTAATTCGATTTTTCACTAGGAGGCGTTTGAATGGCAAGTAAAGTCTATTTCGCAGACCTGAGGGCAAGAAGTCCTCAGGAAAGTACAATCAGCAAAATTCAGAAGCTTTTTGACGAGGCAGGATTTGTCGAACTGCTGGGAGCAGAAGATCTGACTGCAATCAAAATCCATTTCGGGGAATACGGGAACGATAGCTACATCAACCCGGTCTTTGTCCGGCAGGTAGTAGAAAAAATCAGGGCATCTGGAGCAAAGCCGTTTATTACGGATACGAATACCCTGTACTCCGGGAGCCGGTATAATGCTGTTGACCACCTGACAACTGCAATAGAACACGGTTTTGATTATTCCGTTGTCAGGGCTCCGCTTATCATCTCGGATGGGTTGAAGAGTCAGAGTATCTCAGAAGTTGGAATTGGACTCAAGCACTTCAAATCAGCAAAAATAGGGTCAGATATTGTGGCCGCAGATTCTATGATTGTGATGTCGCATTTTAAAGCGCATATTGTGGCAGGCTTTGGAGGAGCTGTCAAGAACCTGGCAATGGGCTGTGCCCCTGCAGCTGGCAAAAAGGACCAGCACTTCAGGACAAGCCCGCATATTGTTGAAGAAAAGTGTATTGGCTGCGGGAAGTGTGTCGAGGTATGTCCAGTAGGAGCTGCTTCTCTTTTGGGAGAGGTTTCAAGGATAGAACGTGAAATCTGTATAAGCTGCATGCAGTGCTTTGAAGTCTGTCCAGCAGAGGCTATCGATATCGACTGGGAACACGATATCCCGGAGTTTCTGGAGTGCATGACAGAATATGCATATGGGGCTGTAAAAGGAAAAGAAGACAGGGTAGGTTACATCAACTTCCTGATCAAGATCACGCCCGACTGCGACTGCGTGCCCTGGAGCGACGCTTCGATTGTTCCGGACATCGGAATTCTTGCTTCGAAGGACCCTGTCGCCCTTGACCAGGCAAGCTATGACCTGGTTAACAGACAGAAAGGGCTTATTAATTCCTCTCTGCATTCCAACCACGAAAAAGGAGCCGATAAGTTCAGAGGCGTTTGGCCCAGGGTTGATGGGACTCACCAGCTTAAGTACGGGGAAGAGATCGGGCTTGGAAGCCGAGATTATGAGCTGGTTGAGATTTGAGTAATATCATCACAGAAAATATCTACACTTCCTGGATTTGTTCTATTCTGAGAATAGTTTTTTTGGAAAAGGATTTAGGTTCTTGAAAAAGGAAAGGAATTCTGAAAAAGGAATAACTTCCTGGTGACGAACATAAAAAAATAATTGATTAAGTTATCAGCAATATGAATAAAGAAGAAGAAGAAGAAGAATATTTGAGGAATGAGTTCAATGCAACACTTTCTTATTAAAAAATATATCGATTAAGCATAAAATTGTTGCTTATTTTCTTTTTTAAGTCGCCTCTCTGAATTCTTAGAAAGACCGTAAAACAGCAAGCCAGATACCGATATATTGATATTTAAGGGATGACCAATTAGATTGGGGAAATTTGGCTATACCTAATTTTTCAGTTTCGAGATTCGCCAGAAGCCTTGAGAAACGATTACAATTATTATCCAGTGGGATAAAGAATCCGCTAAAAATATTGGCCATTCGTTCAGATTCGTTCTGAAGTAATGTTTAGCAGCGGTACCAAAAGGGTTAGATGAGGGGAGAGAATGGGCACCATCAAGAAAATAAATCTGTATCCTTACAGTTCCCCCATCCAAATGTCAGGAGAATAAGCAGGTGGAATATTTATGGATTTGGCATATAATCATTTTCAGGATTATATAAATCTACTCAAAAAGCGAAAGTTAAAACTGATGCATACTGCAGCAAATTTAGACGGCAGCTCTGGGAGTATTTCGGAAGTATCTGCCTTGAAAGTCCTGGTGGGCGGAATGCTTGCCTGGCGAGAAATAGAGGCAGAGGCCTGAAAGCGGAGGGATTTTATTGGGAAACGAACAGAGAAAACCTAACCGCCTGATAAACGAAAAGAGTCCATATCTCCTGCAGCACGCCTATAATCCTGTAGACTGGTACCCCTGGGGAAAAGAGGCTTTTGAAAAAGCCAGGAAAGAAAATAAACCTATTTTTCTCTCAATTGGCTATTCTACATGCCACTGGTGTCACGTAATGGCACATGAGTCTTTTGAGGACGAAGAAGTAGCAGAACTCATGAACAGGGCTTTTGTTAGCATAAAAGTAGATCGAGAAGAGCGGCCTGACATTGATAATATTTACATGACAGTTTGCCAGATTATCCTTGGGAGAGGGGGCTGGCCGCTTAACATTATTATGACTCCTAACAAGAAGCCTTTTTTTGCAGGAACCTATATCCCAAAGAAATCCCGTTTCAGCCAGACAGGGATGCTCGAACTCGTACCCAGAATAGAGGAGATCTGGAAAAAGCAGCATGAAGAAGTGCTCGATTCGGCTGAAAAGATCACATCTACTATCCGGAGTATGATCTCAGAGTCTGCAGGCGAGGGAATAGGGGAATCGATATTTGAGGAGGCTTACGACGAGCTGCTGAGCTCGTTTGACAGTGAATACGGGGGATTTGAGAGAGCTCCTAAATTTCCTACTCCACATAAAGATTCCTTTTTACTCCGCTACTGGAGGCGCAGCGGTAACCCTGAAGCCCTCCACATGGTAGAATATACCCTGGAAAATATGTATGGAGGAGGAATCCACGACCATCTGGGCTCCGGTTTCCACCGCTACTCGACAGACAACATGTGGATTGTTCCCCATTTTGAAAAAATGTTATACGACCAGGCTCTTATAGCTGTTGCATGCACAGAAGCTTATCAGGTTACCGGAAAAGAGCTTCATAAAGAAGCGGCAGAGGGTACTCTGGATTACGTGCTAAGAGATCTGACGTCTCCCGAAGGTGGGTTTTACTGTGGGGAAGATGCAGATGTCGATGGGCAGGAAGGAGCTTATTACCTCTGGACTTTGGAGGAGATCAGGAATGTCCTCAGCCCTGAGGAATCGGAATTGATCACAAAAGTGTTCAATTTAAAGGAAGGAGGCAACTTTGAAGAAGAGATCCGGGGGAAAAAGACCGGAACTAATATCCTTTATATGACCCAGCCCCTGGGAGCCCTTGTTACCGAGCTCAAAATTCCCAAAGAGGAACTGGAGAGTCGGGTGAAATCAGCTAAGCAGAAGCTCCTGGAAGCCCGCAACAAGCGTAAAAGGCCTGCAAAAGATGATAAGATTCTTACCGACTGGAATGGGCTAATGATTGCCGCTCTTGCAAAAGGTTTCCAAACTTTTGGCGAGGAAAAATATTTGAAAGCTGCCGAAAAAGCCGCTGACTTTATTCTTAAAACCCTTCACAGACCTGGCAAACGGCTGCTTCACCGCTACAGAGCCGGATCAGCAGGCATTTCCGGAACTGCCGATGATTACGCTTTCCTGATTCACGGACTTATTGAGCTTTATGAAGCAGGATTTGAACTGCGCTATCTTAAAGCAGCTCTTTGTCTTAATAAGGAACTCCTTGAGCATTTCTGGGACCCTGCGAATGGTGGACTTTTCTTTACTGCCAATGACAGCGAATCGCTCATCTTCAGAAAAAAAGAATTTGCGGATGCAGCCATACCATCCGGGAATTCCGTAGAGACGCTGAATCTTCTTCGGCTTTCCAGAATAACTGCAAATACCGAACTGGAGGATACAGCTGATGGGCTGGAACGTGCGTTTTCAAAACTGATTCGAAAAATACCATCAGGGTATACTCAGTTCCTCTCAGCTCTTGATTTCGGGATAGGTCCTACATATGAAGTGGTAATTGCCGGAAAACATGAGTCACAGGATACAGAAAAAATGCTTATGGAGCTCTGGACTTATTTCATTCCCAATAAGGTGCTGGTTTTCAGGCTAGAAGGAGAAGATTCCGAGATTACAAACCTGGCAGCATATACGAAAATGCAGGTGCCGATTGAAGGAAAAGCTACCGCTTATGTGTGCCAGAACTATGAATGCCAGCTACCGACTATTGAGATAAACGAGATGTTGAAACTGTTGGATGTATGATTAATCAGATAAACATAATCAGATAAGCAATGTTTAAAATTAGGAGATATGGGAAATGAAAGAATACACACTTAAAGAACTTGCGGGCTACGACGGTAAAAATGGGAAGATTTATATTGCCTATCAAGGCCAGGTTTATGATGTCACTGACAGCTATCTATGGGAAAGTGGCAACCACCAGGGACTTCATGATGCCGGACAGGATCTGACTGAAACTATGGATGAAGCTCCCCACGGGCCTGAAATTTTTAAGGATTATCCCGTTGTCGGAACTTTAAAAGAATAAAAGGCTCAAAAAAATCTAATTAAAAGCTCATAAAGGTTTGCTAAATTCCAAAAATGGACTTACGCAGTTGGGCCGAGAAAACAGCAGCCTAAAATTTCAAGCGATAAAACAATAAATTATTTGGCAGGCTTTCTATGACAGATCTCATAACAGACTTTCCATTCAAGATTTGCCTGTGTTTTATATTGCACCCAACTGCGTAAGTCCCAACTCTTTCAGAATAAATGTTTATTACTTGGGAGCGCAGAGGGTCACGAATACCCTGACTTTCAAGTTGGGGATGAAGTGAACCCTCGCCTCTCTTTGATTTAGATCAAACTCAAACC
>JADGNM010000097.1 GCA_017883485.1 Methanosarcina sp. | reverse complement strand
GCCAGTCGAGTTGCGCCAGTCGAGTTGCGCCAGTCGAGTTGCGGCTCGACGATGCGCTGTCCGTTTCGCTCGCTTTGCTCGCTCAAGCGGACTAATTTACGGGTTTAATTTTTTTCGTGCTCTTCCTAGATTTTATTTTTTAAATTAATAATGAATGCCGATAACGTTTTCTTGAATGTCGGGTCATCATGCAAGGTTATGACATAGTAGATAGTCGTTATGATCCCTGTTGCAAGAAGAATTACATAAAAGTTTATGGAGAATGCTTTAAGCAGAATTAATGGAATAGAAATGATCAAACCTATTGTCGTATACTTAACAAGTACTTCAACACTTTCCTTTTTACTAATGCCTGCAAGGTTCAGTAAATACGCATTATTCCAGAGCCAGAATATGATTCCTGTAAAACTGAACAGGCCAAGCGCAAACTCAGGACCTCCATAAGTTCCCCCTATAACCAATGACACAACTCTTGAGATTAAGAGAATCATACTGAATGTAAACCAGACTCTCTGTTTATCGTATAACATGTAGAGAGCTGAAATGGGCAAGGACAGGAAGACAAGGAATATCCATGGTACAAGGATCTTTATATATACACCTGAGATATACCAGCTTTTTCCAAAGGCAAATGTAAATATCTCTTCCCCCAGGATAAGCAGGAGTATCATCGGGAACACTCCTATTAAAATTAACTTTTTGTAAACCTCTCCAACTATTACTTTTATTTCTCCCGCGTTTTTTCCGTTTTTCGCCTCACTGATTTTCTGGAAAAAAACCTGCTGTATAGCTGCCCCCAAAAGTCCCATGGGCATATTGACTACCTGATTCGCAAGTGAAAAATATCCTACAACACTTGTCCCGTAATAATATGCAAGCAAAAAGGTAGGCACCTGAGGTGAAATCGCGTTTGCAAGTGTAGACCATGAACTAAACAGAGGAAAATTTTTATATTCAATAGCCATCTCTTTCATTCTTTTCAATGAGACTTTCTTGAAGATCTTTAAGTCTTCTCTTACGCCTTTCAACATGAAAAGGTCTGTACAACCGTATCCTACAACATATCCTGCTATCAGGCCGAATGGAGACACATTCCATAGCGGGATAGCTAACTGGAATACTCTGGTTGAAACAGTGTTTACAACTCTGGATCCTGCTATGATTCCAAAACGTGTCTTTCTTGAAAGCCAATAGTTCTGCGCGAAAAAAATGCCGTTAAAGAAAGTTATTGCTGGAATATAAATCAAATAATTTGAAATTCCTGGAGCTTTGAGTATGTACTCAACATCTTTTGGCAGGATTAATATTATTAAGGCTGTAAACAAAGATGTAAGAGTCACCAGTATTGCGCAGAGGAAAGCAAGGTTTGCAGAATCTTCTTCTTTATTTGGCAGCATAATTGCAAACTGATACGAAAAAGTAGAGAAAATTATAAGTATCCCTGATATTGATATAAAAATTTGAAAAATTCCTAAATCGTCAGGACTATAAATTCTGGTGATTAAAGGTACAAGGAGTATGCTCAGGATCTGTGCAGTAACGCTTCCGGATACGAGTTTCAACACATTGGCGACAAAATTCGACATGATTGTTTCCAACTTTGAATATAGATCCCGGGTTGTTATGAGGTTTTAACTTAGATTGTCCAAACGAATAAAATTTTTCAAATGTCGATTTTAAATAATGAGAAACTATTCTGGCGGTGTCGTATTAAGTTTACTCCTTAAGGCAGGATCATTGAAGAGATATCCTTTCAGAGCTGATTCTCAATAGAACCATCTTATTCACATAACCTGTCACGCCTGTATATGCTGAATGTTAAAATAGCTTGCGTTATCGGTCTTAAACTCCGGTAGAGAACATTTATTCTTGGGAAATAGGTAGCATTAAAAATAGACTCTGGAAATAAAAATGGTTCCAAAGAACTCCGGCAATGGAGGAAGGAATAACTGATCGCATATCGAATGTAAAGGAATTATTAACATTTAGGTTCCTGTTCAATAACTCGGAACACGACCGAATTTTTGTCATATGTGGGATTCTGGCGGTAAGAGAAATCCGCGCAAATTTGTAAATAGCAAAGAATTCGTGGATTATATGAAGTCATACAAGGGGTTTTTAGAGTTTCCTGAAATATTGCCTGACAACTTAGTCGAGAATATCAGATCTCTTGCAAATCATATGATTCTTGTTAAGGACAAAGTAAATAGTTTGAATTTTGATGATTGTTCCAAGGAAGGTTGTGAATTTGTGAGCAAAACGTGCTTGATTTTGGAATCGCTCAAATAGTTCATCTTTGAGTACGCCTGAAAAAAGCCATTTATGATTCGGGATTTAACAGCCGTCAAATATATCTGAACTTTAATGATGAGATTGGAATCACTTTTTTTCATGGTTTTTTGGTTAACTGGAAACTAAAAATACCATGGTATACTATACTAACAAGAATTTCAAGATCCGGCGTTGTTTCGGAAACTTTTGTAAGAAGCCGGGCTTCTGAGAAAAAGTATATTAATATGTATAACGAAACGGCGTTCTGTAATAGGCAAATAATATGAATTGGTTTTTATATTATTTTCCGATTCGCAGAAGCAGTATATCATAACTAAAAAAAGACTGAGGCGATTATATTATTCAAAAATATCCGTTTTCTGGACACCACTTTGAGAGATGGTGAGCAAACACCTGGAGTAGCCCTCACGAGGGAGAAGAAGCTTTTAATTGCTCGAGCCCTTGATGAGATGGGGATCTCGATAATCGAGGCCGGTTCAGCTATCACTTCCGAAGGTGAGAGAGAATCTATAAAGGCTGTCGCAAGCGCAGGGCTTAACGCCGAAATCTGCAGCTACTGCCGGATTGTAAAGACGGACGTTGACCATGCTCTTGATTGCGACGTTGATTCCATACACCTTGTATCGCCGGTTTCGGACCTGCATATCAGAACGAAGATTAAGAAGGATAGGGAAGCAGTAAGGCAGATCGCAGCCGAGGTAACCGAGTATGCCAAGGACCACGGCCTTATTGTAGAACTGAGTGGGGAAGATGCCTCTCGAGCAGATCTTGAATTTTTGAAAACCCTGTACGCCGACGGGATAGACGCAGGCGCTGACAGGTTATGTTTCTGTGATACCGTAGGTCTTCTTGTGCCTGAGAGAACTACCGAGATTTTCAGGGATCTTTCTGCCTCCCTTAAAGCTCCCCTGAGCATTCACTGCCACAATGATTTCGGTTTTGCAACTGCAAATACCATTGCTGCCCTTGCGGCAGGGGCAAAGCAGGCCCATGTAACCATAAACGGGTTAGGGGAAAGAGCCGGAAATGCGTCTCTGGAAGAAGTGGTCATGGCTCTGGAATGGCTCTACAAATACAATACGGGCATCAAACATGAAATGATCTACCGGACTTCAAGGCTTGTAAGCCGGCTGACAGGTGTGCCGGTATCTCCCAATAAAGCTCTTGTCGGAGGAAATGCGTTTACCCATGAGGCAGGCATTCATGTGCATGGCCTGCTTGCCGACAAGGCAACCTACGAGCCTATGAGTCCCGAGTGTATCGGACGGCAGCGCCAGATCGTGCTCGGAAAGCATGCAGGACGGAGCTCGATTACCCTTGCCTTAAAGGAAATGGGACTTGAGGCTGATGAGGCACAGACAGAGGAGATTTTCAACAGGGTAAAACAGATGGGCGACCAGGGAAAACACGTAACTGACGCTGATTTGCAGACTGTTGCGGAAATTGTGCTTGATATCTATAAAGAGCCCCTGGTTAAATTGGAAGAGTTTACCATTGTATCCGGAAACCGGGTAACTCCTACCGCTTCCATAAAGCTCAGGGTAAAGGACAAGGAGATCGTGCAGGCCGGAATCGGGAATGGGCCGGTAGATGCGGCAATCAATGCCATCCGAAAGGCTGTAAGCGCCTGTGCGGAAGATATCGTACTTGAAGAATATCACGTAGACTCTATTACTGGTGGAACGGATGCCCTTGTAGAAGTAAGGGTAAAACTTTCCAAGGACGGAAAGTCAATAACCGCAAGCGGGGCCAGGACGGACATCATTCTGGCGTCGGTAGAGGCTGTTATGAACGGCATGAACCGCCTTATCCGGGTCGAGTGAATTCCAGAAAAGATGAGGCTTAGAAAATTTCTCATGGGGATTTCCTCCCCTTTCTTTCCTGCTGTATAGATTTTTGAAATAGTAACTTCTGACATTCCTGAACCCAAAGAAACCTATCCATATATAACATGATTGATTATTATATTGGCAAAACTTATAAGACAAGATTGAGAGTGTGAGAGATAAAAAAGTATTTCTGGTAAACAAGCTTACTGGAAGCGTACTCATCTTCGTGAGTACCCAGTTAAATCTACATTTAAAGAGTAAAAAGGAGTTAAATAATGACAACCGGGTCAACTGAAAAAGTTAATGGCGCAAGGGCTCTTATAAAGTGCCTGGAAGAAGAAGGAGTTGACACCCTTTTCGGATATCCCGGAGGGCAGATCATTCCCTTCTATAACGAACTCTATGATTCGAATTTGCGCCACATACTTGTACGCCACGAGCAGGCAGCTGCTCATGCTGCTGACGGGTACGCCCGCGCTACTGGAAAGACCGGGGTCTGCGTTTCCACCTCAGGTCCCGGAGCAACTAACCTGGTAACAGGCATTGCTACCGCATATATGGACTCAGTACCCATCGTAGCCTTAACAGGCCAGGTACCAACGTTCATGATCGGGAATGACGCTTTCCAGGAAGCAGACATTAAGGGAATTACCCAGCCAATTACCAAGCATAACTACCTTGTACAGAGTGCAAAAGAACTCCCGAGAATCGTAAAGGAAGCATTTCATATCGCTTCTACCGGAAGGCCTGGCCCGGTATTAATTGACCTTCCGAAGGACGTACAGAACACGGAGATTGACTTTTATTATCCCGACAAGGTAGAACTGAGAGGGTACAAACCCACTTACAAGGGCAATATCCAGCAGGTCAAGCGAGCTGCCGAGGAAATTGCAAATTCCTCGATGCCTGTAATCTACGCAGGCGGAGGAGTGATCAGTTCCAATGCCAGCAGCGAACTTGTGGAGCTCGCAGAGACGATTAATGCCCCTGTCACTACTACCCTTATGGGAATAGGCTCAATTCCGGCAGAGCATCCCCTGCATCTCGGAATGCTTGGAATGCACGGGACCAAATCCGCAAACTATGCTATTCAGGAATCCGACCTTATCATTGCCGTGGGTGCAAGGTTTGATGACCGCGTGACCGGCAAACTCGAATCTTTTGCCCCTAATGCCAGGGTTATCCATATCGATGTCGATCCTGCAGAGATTTCCAAGAACGTAAAGGTTCACATCCCAATTGTCGGGGATGCAAAACAGGTGCTCAAGTCTCTGAACAAATATATCCAGCGCTCCAATTCCGGGGCATGGATCGAAAAGATAAATCAGTGGAAAAAAGAGTATCCTCTTACATACAGGCGGGGCTCCCCGGATGTTATAATGCCGCAGTTTGTTATCGAGCAGATCTCCGAAGCCTGTAAAGATGCGGTCATAGTTACGGAAGTCGGGCAGCACCAGATGTGGGCGGCTCAGTTCTTCAAGCACAAAAAGCCGCGCAATTTCATCACGTCAGGCGGTCTGGGCACAATGGGTTATGGATTCCCTGCAGCCATCGGGGCAAAAGTCGGCAGGCCGGATGAAACTGTTATTGACATTGCAGGAGACGGCTCTTTCCAGATGAACTCCCAGGAGCTTGCAACCGTGGTCCAGAATGATATTCCCGTCATTGCCGTGATCATTAATAACGGTTATCTGGGCATGGTCAGGCAGTGGCAGGAGCTCTTCTATGACAAAAGATATTCCCACACCTTCATCAAAGGTAGTGTCGATTTCATAAAGCTTGCCGAGGCCTACGGAGCCCTTGGGCTGCGCGCGGAAAGACCGTCCGAAGTCAGGCCCGCAATCGAGGAAGCAATCAAATCTGGCAGGCCGGCAGTAATCGATGTGATAGTCGAATGCGAGGCAAATGTCTATCCAATGGTGCCTGCAGGAGCTGCAATTAATGAGATACTTGACCCGGAGGAACACCGATGAAACACACGCTTGCAGTCCTTGTGGAAAATAAATCCGGAGTCCTCTCAAGAGTTGCTTCACTTTTTTCCAGGCGCGGATACAATATAGACAGCCTGGCCGTAGGAGTTACGGAAGACCCCGATGTCTCGAGGATTACTATTGTCGTGCACGGGGACGACCATGTGCTCGAACAGGTCACAAAGCAGCTGAATAAACTCATAGACGTCATCAAGGTCTCGGATCTCGGAGGGGATGCTACGGTTGAAAGGGAACTTGCCCTCATCAAAGTAACAGCCGATGCGGATACGAGAGCCGAGATTATCAATATTACAGATATCTTCAGGGCAAGGATAATTGACGTCGCTCCCAAATCAATGACCATTGAAGTAACCGGTGACGAAGGCAAGGTTGAGGCAATCGAAAAACTCCTCAGGCAGTTTGGGATCAAAGAGATGGTCAGGGCAGGCAAGATCGCCATGGTCCGGGGCCCAAAGAAGGATTAATACAAAGGAAGTTTAAATAACAAGGGCAGGTAATGAGAGATATCTGCTAATTTATTTTTCACAGATTAGGGCAGTCGAAAGCCCTCTCAAAACCTGATGTCTCCCTGGAGTCTTTAGGTAAGCCTGGTTTCCAGGTCTAACCTGAGAACTTTAAATGCTGTCTCTATCATCAATTTGGAAATACCGAAAAAGCGTTTTCATCTTCTAAAAAAACGGGAAATTGTTTAAATTACCAAAAACAATAGAATTTTTTTTGCTTCGTTGTGATAGGTTTTGTAGTAAAACCTATTTGTTTCTCAATTTCCGCCGAAATTACAAGATATTTTTACCGGAAGCGTACATAAAGTTCTGTAAATTCCAATTGCCTATATGTTTCTAGTGTCGAGTCAACAGTAAAATGTCGTATAAACCATGTTACGAATATTCAGAATCATTCAACCTTCGAGGATTGACTCGACACTAGTACTTTTTTTGCGTTTAATGTCGCCCCTTTATCGAAGGGAAAAAATAGGCCTTCTAAATTTCAAAGCTCTAGGTATCGAAAATTCGAACCTTGTAGAGACAGGAGAAACAAAACCTAACATGATATTTCGATGCTAGTCGCATTTTGTGTAACTAATGCATTATGGAGCTAAAAAATCAATACATAATAACGTCTAGTTGAGAAATTTCTTTAAAATGTTTATCTTTAGTAACTATTTTTTCATTATGACACAGTGCTATGGCAGCTATGAGTTCATCGAATGATCCAATAGAGTTCCCTTTAGAGATCAAATTTGCTGAAAGAGATGCGTATACTTCGTAAACCGATTCGTCCAGTTCTATGATATGAAAACCCTTTAGAATATCTTTGACTTGTTCAAGATTATGATATATTTTTGTGGACAGATAAGCTCCCCTATACAGCTCAAGGATATTGATTTCTGTGGTGCTTATTGATGAATATTCATCCTCTAATTCCGATAATTTTTGAAGTGCTTCTTCTTTTTTTCTTATCAGGTCTATAATAAAAGAACTATCTAGAACCGGCATTAAAATCAACTACCCTCATTTTTTCTCCTCTCATCTCCTTAGATGCTTTTTCTATTGCATCTGCTAATTCTGGGTTTGGTTCCATCTCTGCTAAGATTTCAGATAGTTTTCTTTTTTTAGGATAGTACTTAATTATCACATCTGAAAAGCTGTCCTTCTCTGAAGCTTTTAAACTTTTGAGTTTATTGTATGCTTCTTCAGTTATACTAATTGTTTTAGTTGCCATGATTCTGTCTATGTATGTACGTGTATTTAATTCTTATTTGTCAACTTTTGGAATTATTTTTCGTTTTAGTGGGATGAAAAAAATTAATTCTTAGCTAAACCTTTCCAGATAATCTGAAATCCATCTTCGATAAACTTATTTTTATCTTGTGATGAATCTGAATCAAGGATCAGATTCACTACCGTCCTGCTAGCCTGATAAAACATTGCCATGGTCAGATCCGAGGAAAAGTCTCTGATTACTCCTGTTTTTATTCCTTCATTCACAAGATCATGGAGAAAAATATACTCTTTTATCACTTCTTCACGCGTAAATTTTGTTATATAAGGAGAAGAGCAGAACTGCCCGAAAAAAAGAAATTCTTCCTGATTGTCTATTCCCCATTCGATTAAATTTGACCATATTTTTTTAAATTTACCTTGAAAGGTACTCTGTGCTTCAAATTCTTTCCCCATAATTTGACTTAATTGCCCTTTTACTTCGAAATATAGGCTGTGGCTTTTCTCTTCGTAAAG
>JADGNM010000096.1 GCA_017883485.1 Methanosarcina sp. | reverse complement strand
AAATAGTGTTTCAACATTATATAGCGACCTGAAATTTAAAATAGCAGATAGTGATACTGCGCTTCGGTTCTATCCATATTTTGAAAAGGTGATCCTGGACGCACCAAAAATAAATTTAAAACCTGCAAATGCACCTGCAACAACTGCATCTGTTGCATCCACTGATTCCACTATAACATTGGCATCAGTCTCAACAACTCCTGCCACTTCGTTACAGTCAGCTCAATCCGTTGCAGTCCAGGTCAGTTCGCCAGTAACAACACCTGCTGATACGGCTAAACCCTGGCAATGGAATTGGATCTTTTTTGCGGCAGCAGGTCTTATAGGCATAGGATATCTGGTTGTGAGGAAGTGATGGCATTGCTTATAGAAGAGTAAGACATTTCAGGATAGATGAATCATGTTCACCTTGAGTTGAAAAATATATCATAAGCAGTATTTCATAAGGTAAATAATACCAGGATCAGGACGCAGATATTAGTCGGCCTTGACTTAAGGTCAATAAAGGTGAACTTGTCACTATCATGGGAGCTTCAGGTTCTGGAAAGACAACATTACTTCGGATGATCAATTGCTTAAAATGGAGTTTGGCATATCCTGAAGGATGAAATTTCTACCTGATGCAGTCTATTCATGGCTCATGTTCCTTTAAGTGGACTACTTAAATTTTTCAGGGGATATCCTCATAAGCTAGGAAGTACACAATTTAATAGAGGATTCAAGAATCAATCTTGAAGGGTTAGACATGATCGAGGTAAAGAATCTAACGGTTAGCATTGAAGACAAATTGGTGCTGAAGGATGTTAATCTGCACATTAAGCAGGGTGAAACCATTATCCTTTTCGGTCCTAACGGTTCTGGAAAGACATCACTTTTGAAAACAATAATCGGGATTCCAGGATACAGGATAGAATCTGGGAGGATTTTCTTTAATAATATGGACATTACTGAACTTGCCATGGACAAACGTGCAAAGCTTGGTATCGGTATTGCCTTTCAGCGTCCTCCAGCGGTCAGAGGCGTTAAATTAAGGGATATTCTCCGCATCTGCATCGAGAAAAGAGGATATTTCAATGAGGAAAATTTGAATGAGCTTGCAAATAAATTAAACCTTCTAAATTTTCTGGAAAGGGATATCAACCTGGGTTTCTCCGGCGGGGAGATCAAACGCTCTGAGCTCCTCCAACTGCTGGCACAGGATCCCAGCTTTATAATGCTTGATGAACCAGATTCTGGTGTTGATCTGGTGAACATAAATTTAGTTGGGAAGGTAATAAACGAGCTGCTGGAGAGAGAAAAAATGGCAAGCAGGAGGAAAAAAGCAGGATTGATCATAACCCATGCTGGATATATCCTGGATTATGTGAACGCAGACAGGGGTTATGTTATGATGAACGGCACAATAAGCTGCTCCGGGAATCCAAGGGACCTTTTAGAAGATATAAGAACTGAAGGTTTTGAGGGGTGTGTAACATGTCCGCGGTAGACAACAGGGAAAGGGCAAAAAAAGCACAAAACAAACTTTCTGCCATTGGCCCGGATATCGATCTTAACACCTATTCTGCGCAAGCTAAAGAGCATGGCAAGGTTCAAAAATTAAAGGAATTATCTGATGAGGTTAAAGAAAAATCCATAAGCGTTGGTATTGATGCAGAAGAGGCATGCAGATCGGGTTCTTTTTTTCAAATGGACCACTCGGTACTATTTTCTTCTGCGTGTCAAAGCGGCCTGGAAGTAATGAGCAGCACGGAAGCTCTTGAAAAATACGACTGGCTCTCAGACTATTGGTGGAAAGCCGTAAAGGTGGATACAGACAAATATACGGCTGCTGCCGAGCTGCACCAGAATCATGGCTATTTCTTAAGAGCTCTGCCCGGTGCAAAGGTGGAATTTCCTCTTCAGGCCTGTCTCTACATGACCCGAGAAGGTCTGGCACAAAAAGTACATAATATTATAATAGCCGAAGAGGGCTCCGAACTTCATATCATAACGGGCTGCACAACAGCACCAGCTGTCAGAACCGGCCTGCATATCGGAATTTCAGAGTTCTATATAAAGAAAAATGCCCATGTCACTTTTACGATGATCCATAACTGGGCGGAGAACGTGGAAGTTAGACCAAGAACGGGTGCGATCATAGAAGAGAACGGCGTATTCCTGAGTAACTATGTTTGCATGAAGCCTGTAAAAACCCTGCAGATGTATCCTACTGCATACTGCGTGGGTGAGAATGCAACTGTGAGGTTCAACACAATTTTGTCCGCAGTAGAAGGCTCGCACATGGATGTAGGTTCGAGAGTTTTTCTGAGTGCAAAGGGCAGCAGGGCTGAGCTTGCGGCAAGGGCAATAACAAGAGGAGGCGACATTGTTACGAGGGGGCATCTGATAGGTGAGGTCCCTGGAATTAAGGCCCATCTTGAGTGCAGAGGACTTATCCTTTCAGAAAAAGGAAGTATCCATGCAATTCCCGAACTCGAAGGCAAAGTAAACAATATCGATATGTCACATGAAGCAGCTGTCGGGAAGATCGCAGAGGAGGAGATTCAGTATCTGATGGCAAGGGGGTTGAATAATGAAGAGGCAACATCCGCTATAATAAGGGGTTTTCTGGATGTCGAAATAAAGGGTCTGCCAGAGCATCTGAAAAGAGAAATTAAAAAGGCAGTCGAGACTGGAGAAAGGGAAGAGCGTCTGATGTGAGGAATAACTGCTGATGCACGTGGTTATGACTGCAATAGCTGGACATACCATCTATTCAAGATCGGGAAAGCTTGAGATGGGGATGCCAGTTGCTATCGTTTCGATAGCTGCCGCGTCTTCATTGTTGCTCGCATCCAGCCTTATGCTTCATTATTCCACGGATAGCTTTTTTACGAAAGCAGCGCAGTTGAGGGAGGATTTGGATTAGCTGTATTGAGACAATATAAACGATTTTTTTAAAAAATAATGGTTTTGCCTGTATCTTTCGTTTTTCCGAATAAATACGACAATAGTTGCTGATTTCTCTGAGCTTAAATAGATTAGAAAAAATTTTGGAGGGAATGGAAGGTAAAAATGATATCAGAAAAATCAGTTAAAATAGCCGCAAAAAAATGTGGTGCTGACCTCGTGGGAATAGCCTCAGCAGAAAGGTTCAAGGACTATCCTGGGGATAAAAGACCTGAAAATCTGCTCCCCGGTGCAAAATCAGTAATAGTAGTTGGCGTGAGGGTGCTTCCGGATACAATCAAGCCTAATCTTCTACTCTCGGCGCTGCATCATATTACCCTGAATATGTATCATAACCAGATAGCTTATGATATTGGTAGACTACTTGACGACCAGGGATACAGTGCGGTTGTGATACCACACAGGATCGGCAACTTTGACCCTGAACTTAGAAAAAGTGGGGATTACATGAATATATATCCGAAGCTATTTGGTATATCAACGAGGCATGCGGCCGTTGAAGCTGGTCTTGGTATTTTTGGAAAGAGCCGCCTTCTGATAACGCCTAGATTTGGACCGAGGCAGCGTGTAGCAGCGGTGATAACCAATGCTGAGCTTAAACCTGATCGGAAGATAACTGAAAAAGAAGCACAGGAATTATGTCCTCCTTCATGTCAGGCATGTATCAGGACATGTCCGGGAAAAGCCCTTTCCAATGAGGGGATCGCATGGGAGAAGTGCAACGAAGTGATTAAACCACAAAACAGCATGTATGGATATTCATCATGCAGCCAGTGCATGATAGTGTGCCCGACCGGGCGAAAAATCTAAGATGTATGCCTCAATCTTTCTATTTTCCGAATAAATTCGACAACACTTGCTGATTTATCTACTTCCATATACTTTGCTTTCCTTCAAGGAATTAATGAAAGAATATCAGGTAAACGGAAGAACGCTCAGCGCACTGGAAATTAAAGCTGAACTCCTTATAGATGGCATAAACATAGATACATCTGCCTTTTCTGGCGTGGGAGAACAATACAAAGAGCAAATCCATGGTGTGTTTGATTTTGACCTTGAATCACATGAACACCAGAAGCTTCCTGCCGAGATCATACTTGAGGACGGAATGCTCGTGCCCTTCAAAAAGAGCAGTGCGTCACCGTATCTTGTAAAAAGGAACAACGGCTCACTCTTTCTGGAATATAATGGAAAATATGTTCTTGATGTAAAATACAACAACAGGCCCGGGTTCTATGATAAAAAGACAGCCGATGACATTCTCATGTCCCAGATCGGTCAGAATGTATCAAAAGATGCTCTCATTGTCGCATACAGTAACTATTGCGATTATTATAAGACAAGTGAGGAGTGCTGGTTCTGCAATCTTGTGCATACCAAGAAGACATATAATGAAGATGTAATTGGCCTGAAAACGCCTTCACATATCGCAGAAACGTTTCAGGTAGCGATCGAAGAAGGCGTTGTGGATAAGCTTCTTCTGACAGGCGGCATGCATCCGAACGGAAAAGAACATGAGTATTATATCGATGTTGCAAAAGAGGTAAAAGAGCATACAGGAAATGACCATGTGCCCGGAACTGTTGTCATATCGGCTCCGACTGACCTTAAAAAGATCGAAAACTTAAAAAAAGCAGGGTTTGATTCAGTGGCCTTTAATCTCGAAGTATGGGACAGGAACCTGTTCGCAGGCATCTGCCCTGGAAAATCAAGAACTATCGGCTGGGAGAATTACTGCAAAGCGCTGGAATATGCAGGCAGTATATTCGAACATGGAAAAGTCAGGTCTATGTTCGTCTCAGGTCTTGAATCAAAAGACTCGTTCCTTCGCGGTGCAGAATATCTTGCGTCAAAGAATGTACTTGCTTTCCCCATGCCGTGGACACCCAATTCAGGTTCAAAGCTGGAAGGACACAGGACACCACAGCCTTCATGGCACCTAAATCTTGGCAGGAAGCTCGTAGATATCTGGCAGCAATACGATTACACAGTTGACCATTTGAAAGAGCTTCCTCTGTCACGGAATTATCTGTATTTTGATGAAATGGCTGGAAGAACATGATCAAAGTGAAAGTAGAGGGCATAACGAAGGTCTTCCTCAGCCAAAATGGAAATAATGGGAATGGTTGCGTGGAAGCCCTGGGTGGAATAAATCTTGAGATCAGAACATGTGAGTTTCTCTCAATCGTTGGCCTGAGCGGTTGCGGAAAATCAACATTCCTTGAGATACTGGGTGGTCTTATAAAACTGTCCTGCGGAAGCATCTACATAGATGAAAAACAAGTGTTTGGCCCGAACCAGGATCGCGGAATTGTATTCCAGGGTTATGCATTATTCCCGTGGCGAACTGTAACAGAAAACATAGTATACGGACTTGAGGAAAAAGGTGTCCCGAGGAAAACAAGGACGGAGATATGCAAACAATATATTTCTCTTGTCGGTCTTTCGGGTTTTGAAAATCATTATCCATATCAACTCAGTGGCGGGATGAAGCAGCGTGTAGCTATTGCAAGGGCTCTTGCCTATGATCCTGATATTTTGTTGATGGATGAACCGTTCGCTGCTCTTGATGCCCAGACAAGGGATACGCTGCAGGGTGAGGTTTTGCGTATATGGGAAGAAACATAAAAAACAGTATTATTTGTCACTCATAATATTGAAGAAGCTGTTTTTCTGGCTGACAGGATAGCAGTCATGTCAGCAAGACCAGGTATAATAAAAAGTATAATAGATATTCCATTATCAAGGCCAAGGTCAGAAGATTTCAGGACTTCTCAGGATTTTATTAAGCTAAGGCAGGAGGTGGGGTATATTGTCAGGGAAGAGGCAAAGTTTACGGCGAACTCTTAGAAAATTCATAGCTCTGCTTGTTTTTCTACTTATATCAGGGATTTCCACATAAATAAATAGCTCCCGATTTTCTTTTAACCCAGTAAGAAATCGCATTACATTGGCCCACATTCATTTCTTATATGTAACTACTATTTTGGCATTGACCTATAATTTCCAATTCAAACATATAGCTTATTAGATGTGTTTTCTATCAAAATGCTTATTTATTTCATGAAAAAGCAAACCACATACATGGGACTATGGCCACAATAACCATTATTAGTGCCAAAAAACATGTTACATATATGAGCGTAATAATTGTAAAAGGAGAGAAAAAAAGAACTTTCGAAATAGACCTTGAAGATCCGACTCAGAAAAGATACGAGATGATTCGAGAACTCAATCTAAGTTCCCAGAAAAGAGAAGAAATATGTACAAAATATGGGTACACTCGCAAGACTGGTAACGAGTATCTAAATGCATGGGAAAAAGAAAGATGGGACGGACTTAAGGACAATCCAAGAGGACCAAAAACCAAAAGCAAACGTACAGAAGAAATTGAAAAACGAATCGTAGATATAAGATTTAAAGATCCAGAAAAGGACATGTATGAAATAGCAAATTTATTAAAAAATGAAGGCAATAAAATAAGTGCAAGAAGCGTCGGACGAGTACTTTCTGAGCATGGTATTACTTTAAAAAAAACGAAAAAGAAGCCATTGACAGAGAAATAAAACCTAAAGTAGAAAAAACAGACCCTGAAGATCTTCTGACGAAAGGATTTACTACAAATTATGGCGGAGTATTTTTACTCTTACCATATCTTTTGAAATTGGGAATAGGTCAACTCGTATCCTCCCTCGGAATTAAAAAACAAAATGGCATATCAGTACTTCAGAGTGTTTTAGTTATCATATTTCTTGCCATTGTTGGGAAAAAACGTGTCAGTAAGGGAGAGATTCTCAAAGATTATGGCATTGCCGCTATTGCCGGATTTTCAAAAATGCCATCAAAGAGTTATCTTCATAAATTTCTTGATCAAATTACAGTTTCCTGTGCCGAGGACTTTCAAATTTTCAGTGCCAAAGCATTTAATAAATTAGGAATTTTCAAAGGAAAAATCATCAATCTTGATGGCCATTTTATAGCGTATTTTGGAAAATCAAAAATTGGCAAGGATAAACACCCTACAAGAAATATCAGTATGAATGGTATAAAAACATTATTTGCCCAGGATCAAGAAACTGGAAATCCTGTTTTTGCAAGTGTAGCATATCCGAGAAAGGGACTTACTCCGGAAAATGTTACGATTCCAATGCTTGAAATTGTAAAAGACATTTTGCCAGGAATTGAAAAAGTGGTTTTTGATAAATGGTTTTCTGTTGGTCAAGGACACTAAAGCGGAACCGAAACAGGAAACAAAATCAACAAATCCGACATCGCAAGTAAGTGATACAGGATCACAAAAAGAGATCACGATCCGGTATCTCTCTTCCAGTACAATCGTAGAGCCCTACGAGTTCGCAAAAGAACTTGGATATTTAAAAGGTATCAATATCACAAGGGCTGGTTCATATACTGGAGGCACGGAAGACATAATAGCTGTAGCCTCAGGCAGGCCGGATATCGGACATTCAGCCTGGGTATCCATAATTAATGCTAAGGCGCGAGGTAGCGAGATCAAAGCCTTCGCAGCCCCCATGGGCAATTCACCGGAGAGCTGGTATGAGGGAACACCTTACCTATCAAAATGGATTGTACTTGAGAACAGCAGCATACGAAGCGCAAAGGATCTCGTAGGGAAGAAGATAGCAGTCAATACCATAGGTGCGCATGTGGACTATATTACGCGTGAATACCTCGCAAGAAATGGCATCGCGTACAAAGATGTGCAGTTCGTTCAAATACCCATACCTCAACATGAGCAGGTTTTGAAGCAAGGACAGGTGGATGTGGTAGCTCCTCTTGGTGTTGTTGTTGACAAGATAGAAGCGGGCAAGGGAGTAAGAGTACTGTTCTCTGATTATGATATTATTGGGGACCAGACGCACTGTGTGCTTTTCACATCTGAGAAATTCCTGAAAGATAATCCTGAAGCAGTCAAGCGCTTTACAGAAGGGATCGCAAAAGCAGCCTATTGGGCAAAGGAACATCCCAAAGAAGCAAAAGAATTGGCTGCAAAGGTACTCAAGGATAAAGGTGGAAATCCTGACCTTGCGAAATACTGGAAGGGCTTCGGCGTAAGAGATCATGCGCTTCTGGCTGACAGCGATGCGCAGTTCTGGATAGACTGGCTTGTGAAGGATGGAAAGATAAAGGAAGGGCAATTCAAGCCATCTGATATCTATACGAATCAATTCAATCCTTATTCTAAGAACTGAGTCAAAGGATAGAAAGAGCAGTGCGGGTTCTTTCCATCAAATATTTCAGAAACTAATATTTTTGCACTAATGAAACGACTTGAAATGAAGGGCGTACTAATGTTTGATAATGATTTCAAAATACATGGATTCGAATTATCTTTTTAGAATGGCGATAATTAAACCCACTTAAATAAGTCCAAAAATAAGGAGGTAAGCAGGCTGTCCCAAAACCCACTTCATGAATCCAAAAC
>JADGNM010000095.1 GCA_017883485.1 Methanosarcina sp. | reverse complement strand
TGGAAGAAATATGCAGTAACAGCTCTAAATAAAAGCGAATGTTACAATGTCAAGGTAGTAACAGCTCCAAATAAAAGTTAATTTGACAATGTCAAGCTATTTTTCTGATTTTTTACATAGAATTTTGAATTTTTACACAGGAGCTAATTTTTGCACAAAGCCGTGACTGGGAAAAATTTAAAACTCAATTTGAAGAAGACACTAAAATTCTAAAAATACCTGGAGAGGCCTGAAACTTCAGGCCTCTTCGATCAGCTTTTTTACGGTCTCAAGCACGAGAATTGCATCTTCCTTTTTTACGTCAACTCCTTCGGTGATGCAAAAATCCAGAACGGATCTCGTTTTCTCTTCCGGGATCAGACCTTTTTTTGCTCCTTCTTTTGTGAGTCCAAAATAGCTTCTGTCCGGGTAATACGTGTTGATTGCAAGCCCTAAAAGGTCGTCATGCTCTTTTTCGCTGATTATACCGGCAGCTATAGCGGCTTTCAGGGTTTCTCTGATATTGACAAGGGGGACGGAAATAGGTTCGAAAGTATCCGGGTTGGTGCTTACTGCGACCTCATCATCAGATTCGATTACACCGTCCCTGTACCATTCGTAAATTTTTCCTACACCAATCATTCCGAGGGTATCCAATTCCGAGGCTCTGAGGGCTCCCATGCTGGCGCCCCCTACAACTTTCACTCCTGCATCAAGAGCGGACAGTATCTCCCTGTGCCCGACTGCAGCCCTGTCAAAAAAGATTCCGTCTATGATCCCTATGACTTTATATCCCTTCTGCACGAATTTCTCAAGCTGGAACCTGCGTACGGGGGGCTGGTAATTTGCCCTCAGGATTTTGCGTGCATCCTCGTGGCTGATGCTGTTACCGGTAAAGATTACTGCTCTTGGTTTCATCGTCTTTTCCACGACTTATCGGTCCTGCCCCTGGAAACGTCTCTCCTCTTTCCAGAGTTAATTCTTTTTCCTTTGCGGTCGCGGTCAATAGTAAAAAGCTCAAAACCCGGGATAATCACTCTGACAACAGGCACCGCAATTTCTTCCCTTGAGAGATCTACTACAAGCACCTTTTCGGCAAGCCCCTTGAGCTTTTCGAGTATTATATCGATGTTTTCTGCAGGACTTTTTCCGGACAGGTCCTGCACTTCAGAGAGGGATATTTTTTCTCCTTCTTCGAACCAGAAGCCGTTCAGGCGCTTCAGCCGGTCGTATCCCACACTGCGGATAAAGCCTTCCCTATCCGTATCTTCCCTTGCTCCCTGGATCTGGACTACCCGTGACTGGGCAGCTTCAGTTATGGCTCTCGCAACCGCAATTTCGGGTTTCAGGTGCGAGCCTGCTCCCATAACGAGAAGAGCCGGATCCTTCAGCCTTATATCGTCGGTTACCGCAATTACTGAAGGGATTCCCGTATCCGAGGGAACCAGCCAGACCTTCAGTTCTATTTCCGCTTCCTTGAATTTTCTGGCAAGCTCGTAGAGGTATCCGTCTTCCTCCGTCAGCATGATTTCTTTTCCAAGGTTATGTGTAAAGTGGGCTGTGCTGATCGCATCTCTTTCTATAACTTCGAGTAACCCGTGAAGGATAGCTTCTTCGATCACATTCCCGGCTGCCAGCCCGTTAGTATTGCTCAGAAAAAGTTTCTGGCACTGCCCTGGGGCGTCGTAAGGGTGGTAAACCGCATTTGCACTTACGAATGTCTCTTCCCCATTCATCAAATCATGTGCTCCCACCCATTCCAGCAGTAATTGTGGATCATAAGGCTGGGGCAGAAGAAGTGCCTTCGGGTCTACAAGGTTGAAGCTTTCTCTGGCTTTGGTATAGGATTCTACCAGAGCCGGAGCGGAAATCCCGCTTTCAATGTTTGCGTTCAGGCCCTGCCTTTCTGCAAGACAGCGCTCAAAACCCTCCATTATTGACGAAATTCGAGCCCGCTGCTCGGTAGAGCCCTTTCCGGAGTATATACTTATCGCTCCCCTGGCGGCACTGGGGCGGATTACCGAGAAAATCGGGATTCTTAGCCTGTCCAGGTTTGTAATGTCTGCTATTCGGGTAACACCTATCTTTTTTATCTGATCTTTAGTGTTTTCCAGGGTTGTGGCTTCTTCATACACTCTCTGTGTGCCTTCAATGTATGAGAGAGACCTGTCAATCTTAATTTCGGGCATAATTAGAAACCTTCTTTCTCCTGTTATATATTTTGTGATTTTTCAGATACCGAATCTTTTCCGGATCAAAACCGTATAAAATACTCTGTTCCCTGATTCCTTTTAAGCTCAATACAGCCGTCTATCTGTTCGACGAGTATATTTACAAGCTGGAGGCCGAGGGACTCAGCAGTTCTAAAGTCAATTTCTTCAGGAATGCCCTTTCCGTTATCTGCTACTATAAGTATGTAATGAAAATCATTTTTATTCGGACATTCTTCTTTTAAACCCGAGATTTCATATCTTGCGGCAAAGGTCTCTATTCTGCAAAAATTTATATAGATCTCTCCAGCTCTTCCCGCAGGAAAAGCATACTTCAGGGCGTTTGAAACCAGCTCGTTTACAACTATGCCAAGCGGTATTGCAGCATCCATGTTCAGATTAACCTGCTCAAGGTCAAGCTTAAGGCTTATGCTGGCATTACCGACTCGATATGAGCTTAAGAGGTCTTCAGTCAGTTTCCGGAGATAGGCTGCAAAATCGAGGGCATCCGTACCTTCACCTTCATGTAATTCTTCATGGATCATAGCTATGGATGCAATGCGATTCTGGCTTTCCTTGAAAGCTTCAAGCACTACCTCGTCTTCGAACTTTTCTGCCTGCAGGCTGAGAAGAGATGAGATCACCTGAAGGTTATTCTTTATACGGTGGTGGATCTCTTTTATTCGGAGTCTATTTATTTTTTCCAGAGCTTCTTCGGCTTTTTTGCGTTCGGTTATATCGTAAATTAAACCCTGAAACTTCTCTGAAGTCTCTGATTTGTCTGAGACTTTCTGGGTAATTTCCCTGACCCACTCTGTTTCTCCATTTTTTCTGCGTATCCTGAATTCATTTTCGATTACAAGATTAGGATTTAACTTCAATTGTTCTTGTTTTTTAAAAGTTGAAAGCCGATCTTCAGGTACGATAATCTCCGTCCAATCTACTTTTCCTGAGAGAATTTCTTCCTTACTGTAACCAGTCATTTCCTCAACAGGCCCACTTAAGGATTTCAATTTAAAGCTCTCGTCAAGCTGGAATTTGATTCCCGGAAAGTGCTGCATGAAAGAATTATCACTTTCCCAATCCTGCTTTTTCTCACGTTTTTCGTTATTACGTTCAGCCGGATGTTTATTTACCCCTATTATTCTGCAAATCCGGTTATACTCGTCCCCAAGAAAAATTGCTTTCTGCCTGAAATCTTCTTCTCTATTCTTAAGTTCTCTGAAAAAAAGGCTATGAGGCTCTTCAAACCCTGTCTCAACTATTGCCTTGTAAATCAGGTAAAAGAGCAGCAGTTTAAAGCAGTAACCCATGAAGTTTGGAAATTCATTTACCTGGGTGTAAAGGGTAAAGGATAGTTCCCTGATAACTGCCAGAACTATAGCTATTGCGAGAAACTTGAAAATACGGGTTCCGAACCTGTTCCTTTTTAAATATAGGAGGAACAGAGAACATAGAAATATGACAGAAATTATAAATTCGCTTTCAATTTTAAAAGGGGTGAAGCCCGAACCTTCAATATAAGTGCTCGGAAAATTTCTGAAAATTAAGATCCCTGACAGGCAACTGATGGTAATTAATCCATATGCGAAAAAAATTTTCCAGGTGAATGTTATATCCTTAAGTGGTCCGGAATTCACTATCCAGTTTATTTTATACGTTATCCAATTAATTTTATACGTTATCCAACTTTTTTTGCTATCATTATCCTTATCGTTCAATAAAAACAGGGCAGCCACTAAGAAAGAAGAACTTTCCAGATAGCTTGAGACAGTCCAGAGCTGGATTGAAAGATCGGCATCAAGCCCATGAAACATTTCCATTCCTTTGAAAGCAAGGGCCTGAAAGAAGTTAACGCTTCCAATAAAAAAGAAGGCAACTCCTATCACTAAAAGATATGGGTTTTCCAGACGAGCCCTTGATTTCCATACTATCAAGAACACTACATACGAGCAATAAACGCAGAATAATTCTACCACAGTATGGAATAGAAGGTAATTCTCAAGACTGATTTTGTAGAGTAAACCGAATATGACTATCCAGATTATTGTTTCATAAATTCCTACCCTGAGCGTATTTATCCTAATATCCGACAAACGTAGTATATGCAGTTCCCCCTCAGGACTGACTATACGCACTTAAGACAAAAATCAAGTACAATAGATGTTGTGAATTAAATTTATATTTTAGACAACTTAAGGCTTAATGCTATTTATTTAAGACTTGATACGATTGATTTTTTAGGCCTTGTTTGCAAGTTAGTATTATATTTGAAAAAGGGTACACTCACCTCATTAAATCGGATTTGAGAGCCACCTATCCGTTTGCGGTTTTGCAGTCACTGATCTCCCAGATCATTCATCAGTTCAACCGCATAAGTCCTACTCCTTTAAGTCCTGCCCTTTTTACATATTGGCGTCTAGATGATTACTCTCATTCACATAAAAGAGCTTTTCGATAAAATTGTTATTTCAACAATTCATTTATAAACGGATAAACAGTGAGCCCTCTTTTTTTTCTAAATTTGTGATTGATAGCATTCCCGGAAGCGAGTATAAAAGTTAATCAATTAATTGTCATAAAAATAATTGGGATGACTCATGAAAACTTTCAATAAATTTGAGAATTGAGAAAGGATTGCTCCCCTTTCTTTTCCTCTCACTCGTACCTCAATGCATCTACAGGCTTAAGTTTAGATGCCCTGTAAGCAGGGACCACTCCTGAGACTATCCCTATAATAACTGCCAGAGTAAGCCCAAAAGCCATTAGCTTGGGAGAAAGATATATGCTTGAACTGCCTCCTCCCATCATCCTCATTCCCAACATTGGGAAGAGAGTTGAAACACATGCTCCTAGCATAACTCCAAGGATGCCTCCAACAAGACCTACCATTGCAGAGTTAAAGAGGAAGATCATGAGAATGTCCTTATTCTTCGCCCCAATGGCTTTCATTGTCCCTATCTCCTTTGTCTTTTCAAGGACAGAGGTAAACATAGTGTTTGCAATACCCACGGCTCCTACAAGGAGGGATACTGCTGCAATAGCTCCAAGGAAGAGGGTCATTGAGGAGGTCATGCTAGTAATGGATTCAGCCATGGACTTTGAAGCTGACAACGAAAAGTCTCTATCGTCTTCTCGGGCAATATGCCTTGAGGCCATCAACTTTTTTACAATTTTGGTCATTAGTATGTCCACAAGACTTTCGCTTTTTGCTTTTACTGTAATTGTATCATAAACACCTTCTTTTGCATCTGAAATTAGAGTCACTGCTCCATTGATTGGCATATAAATACTTCTGTCACCGCCTTCGCCTTTTTCTTCCAGAATACCGACAACGCGAACTGCTTTACCGTTTATTGTTATTACCTGGTTTACACCTATATCCTGTTTGAAAATTCCACTCGCAACGCCGCTCCCAATGACTGCGACATATGTATCCCCAGGCTCAAGCAATCTTCCGGATTGCGTCTTCAGAGTTGTCATATACTGCCAGACCTGAGGATCCACACCTGTGATTGAGAGAGTTGAATTTTGCGCTGCATAAATTACTGGTTCTTGGCCGGAAATTTCACCTTCGATGTATTGTATGCCATCCAGTCCTCGGAGTGCAGTAATGTCTTCTTTCGTTAATTCAACATCAGTTGTCGTACCTCCCCCTCCCCCTCCAGGTGGCCCAGGCATGTTGGATGACGCTTTAGTATACCCGGGACTTATGGTCATTTTCGTCAGATCCAGCTCGGCAAGCCTGCTCTGCACCTGCTCCTGCATTGAATCCCCGAGGGAGAGGATGCCGACCACAGACCCTATTCCAATTACTATCCCGATAATGGTCAGCCAGCTCCGCAGTTTACTGTGCACAAGCATGTTCAGGCCCATTCTGAGGTAAGTTGAATTTCTCATACTGTACCCTTCCGTTTACTTTATTATTATCTTTAGGTCATCTGATCATGCTGTTTTCAGGCCTTCTGGTCATCAGAATTATTGTTAACGGACTTCTTCTCTTTCCTAGCCTGTATCTTTTCCCGTATCTTATTGCGGTATACGAATACTCCTCCCGCAAGCACTA
Source organism: Methanosarcina sp. (assembly GCA_017883485.1). Classification (GTDB taxonomy): domain Archaea; phylum Halobacteriota; class Methanosarcinia; order Methanosarcinales; family Methanosarcinaceae; genus Methanosarcina. The sequence goes on along the minus strand of JADGNM010000095.1, from coordinate 2,152 downwards.
CTACCACAATGTAGAGAAGGTAGGAACTAGTCCCACCACTGCTTCGTGGTCCTCCGGATGTTCCTTGTGCAGTCATATTTCCAGAGGTTAGATCGAGTTTTACTTCTTTATCAACTGTTAACCTATCTCCTTTAGCATCTGTGTATTCAATCTGAACTTTTAGTGGACTGCCATTCATTGAGGATGAAGTCGAATTACCTCCCACATCATTGGCATTTGCGATACCTGATGGTGCTCCGGCTGGTGCTCCTGTGTTTCCACCTGGAGCCTGGTTGCTTGCAACGTTGAAAGAAGCGATTGTGTAATCCCCTTTCTCAAGATTCCCCACGATTGTTGAAGAACTTCCTGAGACTTTGTAACCTTGTTGTTCCGGAATCGATACTTTTACCGCATATGCTATGTTGTTGCCTACGTTTGCAACTGAAAGGGAAACTTCCCCTTGACTGCTCTCCGAGAAGGAAACATCAAAATCAGTTGCTCCACCTACGAAAAGCCCTGCAGTAGTCTGGATGCTTTCATTTTTAGATTCATAGTCCTCGAAATTAAGGTTTACGTCAAGAGTATAGAGTCCCAGATCAGCGTTTACGTCTGCCATTACTGAATAAGAAACTGATACGGATTGACCTGGTTCAAGGTACTTGATGTACTTGGTATTGTCTGAGTATACTGGGAGGATCACACCTTTGGGATCTTTCCAGGATATGACCATGTTCTTAAGAGGAGAGTTTCCGGTATTTGTTATTATAAACTCGAGAAGCTCTTCTTTTCCTACATCAATACTGGCCTTATTTATAGTTACAATCTGAGCGTACTCTTTACCTCTGATTTCAAGATGAACAGTTTGTGTAGTGGAAATTGTGTTTGATGAAGATCCACTCTCTTTGGCAGTGGTAGTGATATCAATATCATATGTACCTTCAGAGGTGTTTGAATCAGTCATTAGTTTGAATTTAAGGACAGCCGCATCGTTGTCATCCTGCCGTGCATTGAGGTAAGAAATACTCTTTTGAGTAGCTTCTCCGGAAATCTGACTGAAAGGGTATTTGGGTGCAACTGAAACAGTGATATCCTGCAGGTCTTTATTTCCTACATTCTGCACGCTCAGAGTTAGTTCGACAGGTTCCCCAGGACGGGCAGCGTCAGGATTCTGATTAGTCAGGTTTACCTGCAAGGATGCAGAGTTTATATTTCCATTTGAACCAAGTGCTGTTCCTGCCCCCAAAAATATGAATGCGGTAGCCAGCAGTAAAAGTGTCAAAAAAGAAAATCTTTTCATTTCTTATTCCTCTTTTTCGTTTTTCCTAAGTATATTGATTTTTTCTATTTCACCGTCTCTAATGTGCACGACTCTTGTCGCGTATTTTACAATATCCAGGTCATGGGTAACAATGATGATCGTCTTCCCTTCTTTTTTATTTAAGTTATCCAGAAAGTCCAGAATATAATCTCCGGTCTTACTGTCCAGGTTTCCTGTAGGCTCATCTGCCAGGATTACAGGTGGGTTCACAGCCAGCGAGCGAGCTATTGCAACTCTTTGCCTCTGCCCTCCCGACAGTTGAGAAGGCAGGTTTTGTTTCTTGTCCGAAAGTCCGACTATTTCAAGCAAATATAATGCTTTTTTTTGGGCTATTCGTGCGCCTTCTTCCTGAAATTCCAGAGGCAACAGTACGTTTTCTTGAGTGCTCAAAGTAGGGATAAGATTGAAGCTCTGGAAAATGAATCCTATCATCTGTCCTCGGACCAGGGCAAGCTCTGATTCGTCAAGCCCTGAAATATCTCTTGAGTTTAGAAAAACAGTGCCTTTTGAGGGTAAATCTAGGCAACCGAGAAGGTTCATAAGTGTACTTTTCCCGCTCCCGCTTGGGCCAAGGACTACAAGGAACTCTCCCTCGTAAATTTCAAGGTTTATTCCTTTAAGGGCTACAAACTCAACCTCCCCCATCTGATAAATTTTCCAGACACCAGTCAGTTTGATCAAGGGCTCATCTACGTTTTGAGAGATCCCTGAAGCTTTAGGAATTTTAACCGGGTCACTGACTAAATTGCTGTATGGATGTATCCTCTTCAAATTGAGTGAAAACCTTTTACTTTCAATTCGATGAACTTCTTTCCCTGATTAATTGAGCCAGAGATGGCATCTCAAATTTCTTGC
>JADGNM010000094.1 GCA_017883485.1 Methanosarcina sp. | reverse complement strand
AAAGCCCTTACGGTCTTTCTCATCTTCTCTATTCTCCTGTCTGTCGCAACCCTTATTTATGTGGTTATGACCCCAAAGGAGGGAGAACACTTCACCGAATTTTATATTCTTGGCCCTGAGGGAAAAGCCGACAACTACACCACAAAATATATTCTTGGAGAGAACAGTACCATAACAGTGGGAATAGTAAACCATGAGTACAGGCCTGTAAATTACACAATGGAAATATGGCTTGAAAATAAATCGTTTCCCTTGCCGGAAAATTTGCAACACGTCACTCTTGCCCATAATGAGACATGGCAAAAGCCAGTTACATTTAGTCCTCCCTTCGTGGGGAAAAACATGAAGCTTGAGTTCCTGCTCTTTAACGAAACCAATAAGAATACGCCCTACAGGAACTTGCATCTCTGGATAGATGTAAACTCAACGAAAGGAGCAAAGGGTTCATAAATTCCAGAGATGAAAAAGTCATAATATGAGAGCAAGGGCTTTTACATATTGGGGTTAGCTATTTTATATTTGACTTTTTTTAATATTCTCTGCTCACAGCCATGAACTTAATGAAGAAGATGATAAACCTCCATGAATAAACTCCTTCCAAATGAAAGTTCCAAACTATCGATAAAAATTTATATGATATTCACAATAAAGCGTTATGTAATATTAGGGATGCATAGTGTTCAGTTATTATTTTGGTGTATAAATTAATAAAAATATTTATAATAACTCACAAGTCTGAGTTTGCTTTATATTGAAGAAGGAGTAATTCCCGTGCAAAAATTAATCAATTCATTTAAGAGCCAGAAAAAAATTAATCTTCCGTTTCTCACTTCATTTCTTATTTCGGCTTTAACAACGACTTCTCCTGCAGAAACATCCGTCAACAACCTGGGAATTTCCTCTTCTCTTGAGAAAGGGCACATATCTGAAGGATCTGATCAGGAAAAACTCAAGATCAAAAAGCTCAGGGTTTTTACTGCAATTCCGGTGATGTGTATAGCTTTTGCAGAACTCCTGATTTTTTTTGGCAGAACTGAAGAAGCTGTTTGGATACATATTGGAATCCTGGTTGCCCTATGCCTCTCTAACATATTTGTAAAAGAAGCAGAAGTCAATAAAATACATCAAGCGCTAATGCTTCTTCCGATTATGAGACTTATCAGCCTTTCAATGCCTAATTTTTTTACGACTACTCTTTATAGCTTTATCTTCATTTATGGATCCCTTGCAATCCCTGTAGCAATTATAGTAATTCATCAACGGAATTCCCTTGAGCAGATTGGAATTTCCATGAAAAACATCGGAACCTACATGATTCTCTCTGTTCCCCTGGGCTTTCTGCTGGGGCTCGGCGAGTACCTGACCATCCGAACAGGATACCTGATTCCTGATCTCACCTTTGGAAACTTACTTAAGCTCACTCTTATTATGGTCTTCTTCGTCGGCTTAGTCGAAGAAGTAATTTTCAGGTCAATCCTCCAAACAAGGCTTGAGCAGGCGCTGAGTGCGCAGGAAGCCCTCTTAATTACTAGTTTCATATTCGGGCTAATGCATTCAGGGTATGGAACCTTCACTGAAATCCTTTATACAGGTTTTGTAGGTCTCATTCTTGGTTTTGCATTCTATAAAACGAAAAGTCTACCCTTCGTTGCTGTCCTGCACGGTTTCGTCAACGTTTTCCTCTTCGGAATCTTACCTCACTGTCTGAGTATCTAGAAAAGATTTTGACCCAATTAAAAGTATTTCCGGAAATTTTGTACAGTCCTTTTTTCCATGATAAAGCTCATATTCTCACATATCCATACTTACTTAAGAGAGAACCCGGGGGCTTAAAGGATTCTACCGCTTGATGAAAACGAGGCCTCAGAAATAGGACTTGTTTTAGCTGGTGAAAAGAATGAAGCTGAGGTTAAAGAAGTCCTTAATTATCTTTCAGAACTTGCAATAAGATATGAAAAAGAAGGACAGGAAAGTGATACTAAAAGAATAATCGAATACATGAAAGAAATAGGAAAAGCGGCAGCTATAGCAAGGCTCGAAATTATTGTTATAATTACTCTTCGGCTTATTTCTCTGGTTGCCAGAGAAGCGTGCAGGCAGCAAATGGAAAATGCCCTTGTGAGCATAGCACTTGCTTTTGGTGAAATCGGAAAGACTTCAGCAGGATTGGAAAAAGTGTTACGCGGCAAAGTTTGGCTGATGTCGCAAACAGTACAGTAGCTCTTCTTTGAGAAACAGGAAAGATTGCGGCAAGCCAGAATTTCGAGGATGCAGCAATGAACGCCGAATTGCTTCTGCAGGAAATCGGAACCGGGGCGATTGAAAAGAATCTGAAAGAGACTGCTTGCACCAGCGTCCGTTCTCTTGAGGATATAGGGAAAACTGCAGATAAACAAGGACTTGAAGGGGCTCTACTCCAGGCAGTTTATTCGCGTGAGACAATTAAATTTAATGCAGAAGACCGTTACCTCATGAGCGCTTCCATAATCGCCGAAGTAGCTCTCCTGAACTTTGAAAGATTAGAAGTTAAGGAGCTGGAAAAGAAAGTAAATAGAAACTCCAGGGCAAGAAAAAGATTTCCTGGTACTGATCTGTTAGCCTGCTCAATTGAGTTTAATACCTTCCCACTCAGTTTAATTAGCAGTTCTGATAAGTAGCTCAATTTAGTACCGAGTTATAATATCTGCTTTCCTTTACTGAGGCAGAGGTGTCGACAAGATTATCTCAGTTTGAGATGCCTTTTTCGGATATAATAATTTTTGTGGGGTGTTTCTGATGTCCATTTTGAACGAAACCGGGGCAATGGATCTTGGGTTAAGCTCTGTTAAAGATAACGATGAACTTGGCGTGTTACGATCCATAGATTTCTTTACGGAGCGAGGAACCGAATACATAAAAAAGAGGCTCGAGCTCGATGCAAAAAAGGCTGTAATCGGCATAAGACATATAGGCAGCGCTGCCGTCCTTCAGAAAATAGAAATAGGGGTTTTTTTATCTCTATTTTCGCTGGGGAAAATGGCTGAAGCTGCAAGAGAAAAGAAAATGCATGATACTGGTTTCAGTATTCTTCACTCCCTCTGTGCAATCGGGAAAGCTGCGGTTGGGCAGAAGATGGAGACTGCAGTCAGGATAGCAGTCGCATATCTGGAGGAAATAGTAAATGCCGCATCTCTTCAGAAAATGGAAAGAGAAGCTCTAGCTGCGGCTCTGGCTATAGGGTCCATAGGAGAAGAAACATTCAGGCAACGGAACATTAGAGTTCCAGAAAACGGAGGACTTTTAATCCCAGTTTCAACTGTATTCTCGTCCCCACTCCTGGAAAAGGAGGCAATTATTCTTTCTGAAGAATATCCATGCGTTCTCAGCTTGCTTGTTCAACAGGGGGAAAATGCTTATTCTTTTCAGCGCACGCCTGCTCTCCCAGAGCAAAAATTTTCTTCTACAGACTTCAGCGACTTTGAGAATCTAATCGTAAAGGCTTCCTATTCTCTTGGAACAATGATTCTTCAAACCACTGATAGATTTTTAATAACCCATATGCTCATGACAAAGCTAGCTCTTGAAACCTTTGATGGCTCTGAATATATACACGAAGCAGAGTCTCTTGACTGAAAGGGCAGAGCTCTCCTTTTTGTCTTGAGACTTCTTATCCAGCTTCAGTTTTGAATTTTATTTTTTCCTTATCTTTCTGCAACCTTTGCTTTTCAAATTCTTCCCCTTAATCTTACTCTCCGAAACCTGTTCAGATTAGAATCTGTATCAAACTGTCTTCATTTGTTGGATGAACTCTCTCCTTGCAAAATAGCAATGCTAATAACGTCGTAACTTCATAGAATAAACCATTTATTACTGTATTTGTAGTTTGAGATTGAAAGCTTTATAAACGTGCAAATAGTACTCACAAAGTGTACCGAAAAAGAAGGCTTAAGCTCGATTTGTTACTATGATTTTTATAAAGGGGCAAAATAATGATTACATTAAATGAGGCAGAGGCAGTTGAGATAGGTTTGTCTGCGGCTAAAGAAAGAGATGAGAGCAAAGCTTTCCAGGCCTTAGACTCCCTTACAGGGATTGCTACAGACTTTCTCTCTGAGAGCGAAGATGCAGATGCTCAGAGAGTTATTCTTTCTATTGAAGATATCGCAGAGGCAGCTACAGAAGAAGAGATGGAACTCGTTAACATTAATTCCGTTCTGGCCCTTGGAAAACTAGCAAAGACAGCAGTAGAAGAAGGATACGAATCAGCTTACACCAAGTCCTTTATAGCAATAGGCAGATTGGGAAGAATTGCGGCTGCACATTCGCTTGAAGCAGGCTCAAAAGTTGCTGCCATGACCCTAATGGAACTTTGGAACTTACCCGAACAGCGGCAGAGCCAGGAAAAAACGATTGCCTTTTCCCTACTCTTTAAAGAAATTGGGGTATGTGGTGCCAGACAGGGTGCTGAGGAAATTGTGCTCAATGCAGTAAACTGTTTGGGCGAAATTGGGAAAAAGGTAGCAACAGAAAGCATTGAACTCGAAACTGTCAGTTCTCTTCTTCTGTTAGAGGAAATAGGTAAATTTGCAGCAGAAAAATACCTTGATGAGGCCGTGAGTTCAGCTGCACTTTCCATAGAGGAAATTGGTAAACTATCCTTAAAGAAAAAACTTCCTGAGGCTGTTCTGCAGAGCCAATGGGCACTTGAAACATTAAGAGTTCAGGCTGAAGAGAGGCTCATGACCAATTCTTCTATTGTGGCGGAAATGTCCCTTGATAGTTTCAAAGACGCAGGAAATGCAGATCTTGATGAGAAAGTAGAAGAATTTCAGGAAATAAGAAATCTCCAGAAAAAAATCTATTCCACTCTATTATCCAAAAAATCGGCAAATAGTCCCAAACCAAAAGAAGGCTTTTAAACTGCTCTGCCGAGATTCTTAAAACTATTAAATAATGAGATAATAAGAGCAGGCGTAACTTATACTGACGTCCTCATCGGGTTTGGCCAGAAAACGCAAAAAATGAGCGTGAAATAGTGCCCTATATTTAGTTAAACTGTCTCCGGTTTTACATGCACCGCTATTTCTCTTTTCTTCAGGCAAATCACTAAATCTCCTATATTCCATGTTATAAGGCATGAAGTCAAGCTGTTCTTCAATTACCTTGTTTACATAATCTTTATTCTGTTCGAAAACTACCAACGGTTCAATGAATCTCGGGATCAGCAGTCATTCGTTCCATAGCTGGGATCTAAGTCTGAAGAATTCTCAATCCCATTCATGAGAATTACCCGGGTACGGGCATACGCATCTACAGATTGTTTAGAGTTGATTAATTCTGATCGATTCTTCGGGAAAATTTTGTCCATGCACATTTCGAACATCTTCAATTTTTAGCTCGCTCGATGGGCTAAAAAGGATTAAAATAGATGCCTTTATTTTCTTGATTTTGGTTAATTATGTACCTGAATATTCGTTAATAACTAGTTTTATATGCATAAAATCCTATTCAAGTCGCTTTGATCTGCGGATTATTAAAATAATCTAGAATTGACACTCATTGAAACAATTCTTAAAATTATTACTTAGACTTAACAAAAGTTTGATTACAAATCAGTTTAAATATAATATGGGAGTAAACATGAAAAAAGAGCCGTATACTTTTCCGCTGGAGGAATTCGTTTCAAAAGAAGACTTCAACAAGATCAAGAAGTTTTCCCATGATAAAGAAACTCCGTTTTTGATTGTTGATCTGCAGAAGATAGAGAGAAGTTATGATGAGCTGGTTGAACACATGCGTTTTGCAAAAATTCACTATGCTTTAAAGGCAAATCCTATGGATGAAGTTGTGCTAGTCCTTAAAAACAAAGGTTCCAATTTCGATGCGGCAACGGTTTATGAACTTGATCAATTGCTCAGGCTTGGGGTGGAACCTGAAAGGATCAGTTACGGAAACACGATCAAGAAAGAAAAAGATATAGCTTACGCATATGAGAAAGGGGTGAGGCTTTTTGTTACTGATTCGGAAAGCGACTTGAAAAAGTTGGCTAGAAAAGCTCCAGGTTCCAGGGTCTTTTTCCGGATCCTTACTGAGAGTGAAGGTGCTGACTGGCCCCTTTCGAGGAAGTTTGGGGCGCATCCCGATCTTATATACCAGCTTATTCTAAAAACTCAAAAGCTTGGGCTTGAGCCTTATGGACTTTCTTTCCATGTTGGTTCCCAGCAGAGAGATATTGGTCAGTGGGACAATGCTATTTCCAAATGCAAATATCTCTATGTGGCGGCAGCTGAAAAGGGCATCCATCTTAAGATGATTAATCTTGGAGGAGGTTTTCCTGCAAAATACCAGGCGCAGGCACATGATCTTGAAACCTATGCAAAGGAAATCCGCCGCTTTTTACTTGAGGATTTTGGAGAAAAGCTTCCGGAAATCATTATCGAGCCAGGCCGCTCTATGGTCGCTGATGCTGGTATAATCGTAAGTGAAGTTATAATGATCTCCAAGAAGGCCAGATTTAACCAGTATAAATGGGTTTATCTCGATATTGGAAAGTTCGGAGGCCTGATTGAAACTTTAGATGAGTGCATTAAATATCCTATCTTCTGCGATAAAAAGGGCTGCGCTGAAGAAGTAATCCTTGCAGGTCCAACCTGCGACAGTATGGACATCCTCTACGAACATCGCAAATATTCCTTTCCGCACACGATGAAAGAAGGCAACAGGGTGTATATATTTACGACCGGCGCGTACACTCAAAGCTGCAGTTGTGTAGGTTTTAACGGCTTTCCTCCGCTGAGGTCTTATCTTATTTGAGGGATTATTTCCCTCTTCTTCTCGCACTCGCTATCACACTTGTTAAGTTGTCATTGGAAAAAAACAAGAAAAAAGTTAAGATTTATTAAGGAATATTATAGAGTAATCTTTCTAGCTTCAATATAGTATCTCTTTTCGTTTTCCTTCCCAAGAGAGAAGGATTTTCTGGGAAGAACTTTCTTCTTTTTTATCAGAGAAAAGAATTCGCTCTTTTCTAAGGGCGGGAGGAAGAAGCCAATATTACCCTGTTTTTCCCCGATCTCTTTTACAATTTCAGGATCATGTTCATATTCAATTGAATAGCCTTCTATGATCTCGTCAAGGGTTTCAACTTCTAAGTCGTGCACGGGAGTGTCAAAGACCAGCATACCACATCTGTCTTTTGTAATAAATCCAATTGAGTGACCGACAACTGGGGAACCACCAGTTAAATCACAGGCTGGAGGTTCAACATCCCTTGCATTGAACTTTTTAAGCAATTCCTCAGGCTCAACTCCTCTTACAACTCTGTGAATGGGTTCAAAGCAAAGCCCCGGATCATGGATATTTACGAGTTCGACCAGTGCAAATCTGGCAGGGTGATTGTCAGGCACAGTTCCTTTAATTCTTTCCCAGAAACTCTTTGCTGCAGCAAGGCTGTGGTTTCCATCGCCAACGAGAAGAAGTCCGAGTTCCTGAACCTTATCCGAAATTCTTTTAATTTCTTTTTCGTCACAGATTTTATAACCGGTGATGTGGCCGCCGTTTTCCATCAGGTCAAAATCATAAACCTTATTGCCTGTATAGACCGGATCGTCTGTGTTTCTGGGAATAACAGAAAAGTCTGGATCATCGTATAACACTAAAATATGAGAGAGCTCCAATTCTGCATTTTCTCTGATTTTAACCCTTGCAGGAAGCCTTTCTTTAATAGTCCCTTCAGTTGGCCTAATAAAAGAGTCTGACCCGTCGAATTCATATCCTTCCAGATCGAGTGCAACTACAAGGCCAGTTCTTTCCTTGTCTGAAACAGAACGTTTTACAAGGATGAAACAAGAACCATGGTCAATAAGATCATTTTTGCAATTACTTATTGCTTTATGTATTTCCAAAACTTTTCTATCATCTAAAGGAAGATAAATCTCCGGATAAATAAGGTTAAGAGTAGAAGGAGTCTCTCCAACAAATTCTTCAACCCTTTTCCAGTATTCTATATCCTGAGTATGTTGATCACAAGCAATTACTGCCCACTTCTCCCAGTTATCCTTCGGAAGAAGAATGTGAGGAACGTGTAATATCATAATTAATTAAAAAATGAGGGGAAATATAAAGATTTCTAAAGGTATCCTTTGAAAGTCAGGAAAATATAAAGATTTCTAAGCCGCTCTTTGAGAACGCAAAGTTTCCTGAAGAAAAACTTTTCCTTATTTATTACGGATATGCCCAGCTGAAATTCCAATGCAAAAAGTTGATCCGGTCTCTATGGTATTTGCGTTGAGACTTGTTATCAGAAATATTGTTTCAAAATCGTTTTAATATGACGTAATATTTATAAAAGTAGGATTAGTTTTTTAGCTTTAACACCGATTTTCGTCAGCTGTTTATGTTCCACCAAAAAATCCACAATTTTGCATCAAAACCTGATGATCAATACTGTTTTTTTAAAAAACATGTCTTT
>JADGNM010000093.1 GCA_017883485.1 Methanosarcina sp. | reverse complement strand
AAGAGAAGCAGGGATTACAGATTCAAAGTGGACACTAAGAAATCTTCTAACATTTAAGTGCTTCAAAACACCAATCATATAACGCTGGACGACCTAAAAATTGACAGCGTCGAAAACACTGGCGATGTGGAGAATTTATCCAGAAATATAAGCTGCGGAGATGCCGGAAGCACGGAAAAATCCACTCTGAATTTTACAGATGCAGAAAACACGAAAGATTCAAAACTTAAAGTTTGAGATGCTTATTTTGCTAAAGTAAATGGATTATTCGCTCGTCCAGTAGCACGCGCATATCAACAGCATAGGGATTAAGACATCAACTATTTATCTATATGCACATGCTATTAATTTAGTATATTCTATTCAGAGGTTAAAATAGTGTGTAAAGAAGATAAAGCTGATGCCGACAAACTTGAGAATTGTGACTTTGGAGTAATGGGAGAAATTCTAAAAACTCTACAAAGAGAAGAAGAGGAATTAGAGCAAACAAGAACAAACCTCAGAGAGATTACAGCGACAAACGCGATACAAGACCAGATGGAAATATTAAAAGAAATCAACGCTAAACTTAAAGAAATCATCGAGATACAGAAAGCGATATTGGAAGAGGTAATAAAGAACAGAATTGAGTAAGGCCCATCTAATTATATACTAAAAAGAAAAGAGAAGGAAGATGACCTGTTACATAGCAGACTCGGCAGTCTTTATTATGGGAAACTGCAATTTAGACAGCTCGCTGATGATTACAGTCCCTTCAGTTGCGGATGAATTAAAGAGCAGGGACTCCGTGCTTCGCTTTGATCTCGCAAAAGAAGCGGGGTTACGCGTTGAGTGGCCGGAACCTGAAATGGTAAAAGAGGTTAGGAGAAAGGCTGAGCAAACAAGGGACTCAGAGGAACTTTCAAAGACAGATATAGAAATCCTTGCGAAAGCTCTTGAACACAGGGATAGGGGAGTGCTGCTTACAGATGATTACGCAGTCCAGAATGTTGCCGTACAGCTAGGGATTCAGGTTAAACCTATTGCCCAGAAGAAAATTAAAGACATAATTCTCTGGCAAAAGCAGTGTATAGGCTGCAGAAAAACTTTTGAGAAGGGGGATGTCTGTCCCATTTGCGGCTCGCCTCTTAAGAAAAAAAGGAAAAAAATTATAAAAGATAAGAGTCAATCTTAACGAAAGAAAAAGATATAACGCTTGATAGTACAATACTGTCTTTAATTGAGAGAACATATACTTGAATAGAGTTTTTCAGGCAGTATTCCAGGCAAAAATTATCAGTAGAACGTAAACCTTATAACGTAGACTGTAAAACTGTAAACCGTGTAAATGTAGAACTGTAAAACTGTGCTGGAAATACAGCCGAATAGAAATTTCAGGTGGGAATGGAGGCATGAAGAATATAGAAGATTTAATCCAGAAAGCTGTGGAACTGCAAAGCAACGGGCTTGTTACCGGCCAGATTGCCGACGAACTAAACGTTTCAAGAGAAACGGTTACCTGGCTTTTAACCCGTTCAAAAAAAGAAGCAACCGCCCCCGCTCCAAAAGACATCTCAGTAAATTGGAGCAATATAGGGAAAAGTGCTACCCGTCTCCACAACATCTCGCTTGCGCTCTGTGATATGGTGCTTGAAACCCTTGAAAAAACGAACACTGGAGTAGATGTGGTCGTTGGCGTCGCTGCCAGTGGTATTCCCCTGGCAAGTATGATGGCACATGAACTGGGAGCTGACCTGGCCATATATCATTCCCGTAAAGGACAGGAGGATGAGGGCCATCCGGGCCAGAAAGGAACGATAAGCAGAAATTTCGGGACTGTCGCCGGCAAAAACTGTGTAATCGTAGATGACGTTATTACTACCGGCTCCACTACCCTGGAAGCGATCGAGCAACTAAGGGAAATGGATGCAAAACCAAGGGTTGTAGTTGTCCTCGTTGACAAGAAAGGTGCAGAGATGGTAGCTAATGTTCCGGTTCAGGCTCTTGTAAGAATTGTGCGCTTGGATTAAAAAGTAAAAGGGAATTTACAAAAATGGAAAAGGAAGCTATATAAAAATAAAAACGATTACTTATAAGGAAAGCCTTTCTGAAGGAAGGCTCCCTAATTTTTAAGAAGGTAAATGTGGCTTAATTAGAGCCGTTTTAATGCTCGACTTTTGCGTGTGCTATTTTGTCGGCAAGTTTTGAGAGTACCTCAGTCCTCATTCCTTCTACAAACTTGATGCTGCCCACAACAAGGTGTCCTCCTCCGCTAACGCCTGCGCCTTTCATTTCTTCTCTGAGTTCCCTGACAATTTTTGGAATGTTCATAAGAACGCCTTTAGAACGAATTACAGCAAAATCAGGACCGTATCCGATGGTAACAACTGGTTTATCCGGATTTCTTTTGACAAGCACGTCATGAACTTCTCCGGAGGTTTTTCCAGGTGGGGGGAAGGTGAATTTCTGGGCATAATTTTCGACGTCTATCACATTCATGATAGCTTCATTTGCCAGCTTATGAGATTTGACATTAAAGAGACAGATCTCAAGCTGCTCCTTTATCATGGTATCTGCCTGTTCACACAGGAGAGAAACCAGGTTTTTGTGAATTGTATGGTCGCCAAGGTCAAGAATATCATCAATAATCCCTTTCCCACTACTAAATTTCAGCCAGAACTGTTCGTAATCCAGAGCTAAAGCCATCTTTTTTAATTCTTCAAGAGTATAACGGTCTGAGACCAGTGATATATACCTCTCAGCTTCAGGAGCCTCCGAACGGTCCCCTACTGCCGAAACTGCAGGAAGATGCTTTATTGTATCGCTAACGTTGGGATTGATCATACGAGCGATCTCAGCACAGAGCATACCTGAAGTAACCCCGAAATCCCCTCCCACGTGTGCAGGGTTTACATGCCCTATCAGGTATTGGTCAACAATCTCATCCGGGTGATGATGGTCAATTACGAGCATATCGATGCCATAGACCCTGGCCTGGCGCATGGAAGGAACGTCTTCTTCGGTCGACCCGTTATCCACCAGAATTACAAGAGGCATTTTCTGCCCGTGCCTGGAAGAGTCTTCAAGCGCAAAAGAAATATCCCTTGTAACATCTGCAAGCTCATAAAAAGGAGCCTTTGACGGAGCACGCTTATAGAAATAATATTCTGCTTCCGTCCCGCCGATTTCCATAATTAGGGGTAGGATTGCTCGCTCAATTGCAATTGCCGAGGTAATCCCGTCGGCATCGGCATGATGTCTGAGAATGACGGGTGTTGAATGTAAAATAGCTTTTTTAATTTCTTTGGCGACATGGAGCATTCTTGGTTTGAGCTTTTCCATAATATCGCTTTTGATAAGGAAGGGAATGTCGGCAGGCGTTGCCTTCTCATCAATTACCTTCTCAACTCTCGTCCTTACCTCTGCCTCTTTTTTCCCGGTAAGCAGTTTCATGCTCATAACTTCTATCTGAACCTGCTCATCTCTCAGAGTCACTTCTCCAGTAATTGAAACGATCATACCTGCATCGATATGTGGATAGGAACGTTTCCCTGCACTCTCGAAAGCGGCACATGGGACAAAGCCTCCTTCATCGCTAATTGTGAAAATAGTAGGTCCGCTGGTTTGTTTTACCTGGATGACTTCTCCTTCGATTCTGATGAGCCTGCCCTTCATACTCGGGTTTATTTCGCCTGAGTTCTTAAGCGGAAGCTCTTTTTCAAGCTCAATTGTTTCGTATTTTGTAAGGGTCTTCGGGATAAGGTCCAGCTTTCCTCCGGCTTTAACGCTTTTTACCAGCACGATCACGGCATCCCCCACTTCAGGCTGGATTCCGACATTGCTGGAGTGCATAAGTCCCCTTACATGAGAGTTAAGATCCACGAAGACCCCGAAAGATGCTGTACTGCTTACTATGCCATGGTAAAGTTTTCCTGCCTCCACGTCCTTAAGGTCGCAGGATTCGTCAAGGGCATAAACAAACTGAGAACGGGAACACGAATCGCATAATTCATCCTCTGTATCCCCGGATTCAGAAATTTTAGCCCCACATACCTTGCAGATATATATCCTCCCAAGCCCTTCGCAGGTTTCGCAGGGTGTGGTCACATCAATATTTCCAGTACCCTTACATTTTTCACATGCTGCACCGCTTTTCAAGAAACCGTCAATATCTTTTTCCGAAATTTTCATGAAATCTATTGATTTTGACGTGCCTTTGCCCTTACATTGAGGGCAAATATTAGTTGAAACAACTTCATAGCCACGTCCGTGGCAGTCTGGACATTCCTTACTCATTAATATCAACACCGTGGCTCTTCCGAACCTGCGTTTTCTTAATTTACTGCTCCTTATAGATCAGAATAAACTTTTGAACCTATCTGAAAAACTACAATCTATAGAAAATCCGGAACATGAAAGTAGTTATATAGCTTTGCAGATATTTATAGAGTACAAAACTTTTGATAACAAATGCTCTATTGATAGGGAGTTCTAATATATTGAAGGGAGTTCTAATATATTGAAAGGGAGTTTTAATAGATTCTCCAGATAAATAATAATTGATTATCTTAATTCTAATTTAATGGTAATGGAACAAGAGGTCATAAAATTATGGTTGATTTCACCAGTGTGTTATTCCCTGTATTAATAGTTGTATTATTAATACTCTCACAATCTATAAAAGTGGTTAATGAATATGAACGGGTGGTCATTTTCAGATTAGGTCGCCTTAGCGGAGTGAAAGGGCCAGGGATTTTTCTGATCATTCCGATTGTCGATAAAGTAGTCAAACTAGACCTGAGAGTTGTTACCATTGATATACCTAAGCAGGCAGTTATCACGCGGGACAACGTTACGGTTGAAGTAGATGCTGTTGTTTATTACAAAGTAGTGGAGCCGGGAGCAGCTATAACTAAGGTTGAGAATTACATGTTCGCTACTTCCACACTTTCACAAACAACCCTCAGGGACGTGCTGGGCCAGATGGAGCTCGATGAACTACTTTCGGAAAGAGAACAGATCAACAAGAGGATTCAGGAACTTCTGGATTCATATACTGACCCATGGGGGATCAAGGTTACTGGAGTTACGATTAGGGACGTATCTCTGCCTGAGAATATGAAGAGAGCAATTGCCAAACAGGCTGAAGCCGAGAGAGAAAAGCGTTCCAGAATCATCCTTGCGGAAGGAGAATCCCAGGCTGCCAAGAAAATGACAGAAGCCGCAGCTCTATATGAGGGAATACCCACCGCGATCAAACTGAGGGAGCTGCAAACTTTAGCCGAGATTGCCAGGGAAAAGAATCTCATAGTGGTTACACAGTCCCAAGCTCTTGAAACCGGAAACATAGCAGCCATATCTCAGGCTATTTCTAGAAGGAAAGAACAATAAAGGCTAAAGAAGAGTCTGAAGAAAGTGATGAGCAAGAAAGGACCGGTAAATATGCTTATGGAAAGGGTTCCCCGTTTCCTCCCTATTTTTTTTCTATGCTTCATCCTTATAGCCGCCTTTGTACCCGTTGCTGGGGCAGGGTCTGAAAACAAGGTTCTTGTGCTTGAAATTTCCGAAGCCATCACCCCGGCTTCAGACGATATCATAGTTAATGCTATAGCAAAAGCTGAAAATGAAAATTTCGAGGCTCTTGTAATCAGCCTTGACACCCCTGGGGGAGGGCTGGTAGAAACTCAGACAATTATAAAGGCAATTGAGAATTCAACAGTTCCTGTTATCGGATATGTACCTGAAGGCGGGAAAGCCTGGTCAGCCGGGACTCTTATCCTGCTGGGGACCGATATTGCTGCAATGGCTCCTTTCACGGTTATTGGCTCGGCTCAGCCCGTACAAATATCCGCAGAGGGGACAAAGCCCATCGAAGACGAAAAGGTAATAAATGCCCTTGTCAAGTTTTCGGTTGCAACCGCCAGTAAACACGGGAGAAATGAGACCTTTGCAGAAGAGGTAATAACGAAAAATAAAAATCTTGACGCCCAGGAAGCCCTTAAAGCAGGTGTAATAGAATATGTGGCTCCTTCTATCCCTGATTTGTTGACGCAGATAAACGGGAAGCTTGCAAAAGGAAAGGTTCTCAGAACTGGAAGTGCAAGCATTGAATACTACGAACCTCCCTTTTCTATTTCTTTTTTAGGGCTCATTTCAAACCCTATTCTCTCTTCCCTTCTGCTGACAATAGGGCTTTACGGGATAATCTTTGGGATTTCAAGTCCCGGAGCCGGGGCAGAAGTTTTCGGGATCATTGCAATAGTGCTTGGACTGATAGGTACCGGGTTTAATGTCAATGTAGGTGCATTATTCCTGATTATTGTGGGGATAGGACTCCTTATTCTGGAAATAAAGATTCCTGGTTTCGGAATTTTCGGATTTGCCGGTCTTCTCAGCCTTGTAATAGGAAGTATACTGCTTATACCAATGGGAGGTGAAAATATCTACACTCCCGAATTCAGGAGGCTCATGACCTTGACTGTTGTCGCCCCTACGATTGTTTTCGGGTTATTCCTTGTCTTTGCAATTTTTAAAGTAACTGAGGTAAGAAAGAAAAAACCGGTTATTGGATCAATTATAGGAGACACTGCCCGAACCATAGATCCCCTTGGGCCAGGAAAGTCAGGATTCGTCCGTTATAACGGAGAGTACTGGCAAGCCAGGTCCGAGGAGGAAATAGAAGCTAAAGAAGAAGTCGAAATTATTGGAAAAGAGAAGGAAGTGCTTCTTGTAAAACAAAAAAAATAATGCTGCTTCTCTTTTTTCTTATAACGCTTTTATCTTTTCTTCTTGCCTTTTATATGTTCAAGAACTCTATGCTTTTTATCAATAGCCTCTTCTGCTGCCCTGTCGATTGCAGCCTTCATGTCCTCGAAATCTCGAGGGTTCTCTTCCCCATGCACTTTCTTAACAGGAGTATAGGCCGATTCCCGGAACCTGGGCGCAAAGTCCCTGGTTTCCCCATTGATTATAATGTCTGCCCCACATCCTTTTTCCACGCAGCCGATAACATCGATCTCGACATTTGCAGCCCGAATTGTTTCAAGGACTTCAGAGCCATGTTCCGGTGGGACGATAACTAGCAGGGCATCGAGAGACACACCAAGGTAATCGATTTTAAGGAACTCAAGCATGGAAAGCACTTTCGGATTTACCAGAGCCCTTATTTTTTCTTCTTCAAAAACCATTTTTACGCCTGCGGTTTTTGAGATTTCCCTGGCATCACCCCGAATTCCGCCGTTGGTAACATCAGTCATGGAATGGACTTTCCTGTGTAGTCCTGACTGCAGCAGAGCCTCGCAGGCTTCAAGAAAACGGATATTGATAGTCTCTTCCACGACGTCATGCATCCCGTAGTAGAGTGCAGTTGTTGAAACCGTGCCCCCCCCAGCTCCCTCTGTCATCAGGATAAGGTCTCCTACCTGTGTTTGATTCCTGGAGGTAAGGGAAGAGGTTATGCCTACAGCACCGACACCGCCTGTCATTCGTTCGCCTATGACCATATCGCCACCTATCCGAAGGGTACTTCCGGTTATAAGGGGAACTCCGGTTAGTTCCGAGACCGTCGTGATTCCTGCGATGTGGTCAAATATCTTTGCCACATCTCCATCGTCTGCTATATGAATATCAGACAGCATAGCTAGAGGGCGGGCTCCCATGGAGTATATGTCACGTAGAGCTGCCCTGGCTACATGAAAGCCTGAGAGAAAAGGAAAGTCGCTCAGACGAGAATGAATACCATCGATGGTGACCACCAGATATTCGTCACCTATTTTGACAACTCCTGAGTCGTCAAGCTGGGAACTATCTACAACTGCACCTGTCTTGCCTATAACTTCTCCGAGTTTGGTGTGAACGTAGAAATCCCCTGTGCCCCTGGAACCTACCCCGAATTCCCCCATTGAGATTCCTGATAAAGTTGGACAGAGTATATCTCCTTCTACAATAAGTGTTGCATTTGCTTCGCAAATAACCGCATCTGCAATTTCGTGAGCTCTTTCGGGACTTATATCCTTAATTTCAAGAATTCTTGAAGCCAGCTGTACTTTTATCTCTGTTTCATTTTCAGAACTAACCCATTTTAGAACATAGTTTACATTATTTTGCGCGATGGCTAGCCTGGCATCTTTTATTAATGGGCCATCCATCGTATCACAATGAGCGAATGTCACATTTGTTGAAAGAATCAACAGAAAGAGAATAAATGAAGTGACTAATCCGATCCTTAAATTTCTTTTTCTTTTCTGATTGCCTTTTAAGTTGTCAGTTACAACTCTCTTTTCACATGTTTTCATAATTTTTTTTTAGTAATAATTAATAAATGGATCATCAATGAATCCGAGGTCAAAATTACAACATGAAACAGGGGCTATCGCCCTAAATTATAACGTGGGACATATTAAATTGGTTTAATAGACCCCAGATTATAAGATGGGATTTCCAGCTTTAAGTAACAAAGTACTTGAGACCTTTACAGGGTGGCCTCTTTATATTGAGAGGGGGTCAGACCAGTATATTTTTTAAAAATTCTGTTAAA
>JADGNM010000092.1 GCA_017883485.1 Methanosarcina sp. | reverse complement strand
AAGTCTTGTCATAGAACACTAAACAATTCCAAGATAACGGCGGGCGGCCCTTGCATACCCCATCCTTTAGGTTGGGGTGGCCGCCCGCAATTTGATTATCTGCCATGATACCCCTCAAATTGTACAGTATAAGACTCTCAAATTGCAATGATCAGATTCGAACTATATCAATAAAAATCAGCAGGAATATTAATAAAAATCAGCAGGATGGTTATATACAGAGACAAATTCATATTCATTTCAGTCAGCTCAGATGCTTTTTCATCTCTTCAAATTCTTCTTCAGTAATTTCACCCTTCGCATATCTGGCCTTTGCTGCAAAACCCCAGTGCTGACATCTACTCTTCCCCACGAGTTTTATTCTAGTCAATAAGTCATTTGATTAATAATAAACTCTCAATTTTTGATTAATAAAAAGCTCTCACAATACAAGAATCCAGAAAATGACCCGAAAAACATATCTCCATATCCACCGTGCCGTAACCGTAATGGTCCATAAGCCAATATATTGCAATCACCCCTCGAATAGCATTAAGATAATTTTATATTGTTTAATTATTAGATGCAACTACTAATTATTTCTTTCTATTATTGTAGGTTAATTGTTGAATTGAAGGTTAATTGTTGACCCAAATATGACAAAAAAGCCATTAGCCATTTTTGACCAGTATTTTAAGGATTTCTGTACCGAAAACTAAAACTCTCTTAACGAATCCATATTAGAATTCTTAAATTTGTTTTACCTATTTTTATGAAATTACTTGAGACTCTGTTTATATAAAAAGAATAAAATAGGCTTTGAACGGAAAATAATCGTTATGTCTTTTATTTCAGGAGGCTTCGTCAAGCTTCTTTAGAAAATTAAACATTGTTTGCAAACTTTTCCGGTACTCGACAATATCTTCTTCGCCCAGCTTTTTTAGGACCTCAGAAACGTTTTTCTCAAATTCCCCTATTAGCCATTCCCTATACTTTTCTCCTTTTTCTGTAAGGACAAGCAGCGTTTTCCTTCGATCTTCCGGATCTTTTTTCCTGCAGATAAGCTCATCTTTTTCCAGAGCGTCTATCATGCTTGTCAGGCTTCCCTTCTGGAGATCAAGATATTTTCCCAGGGTTGTAGGCATAATATTTTCTGCTGCTCCAATGATTATAATAGCTTTATTCTGGTTTTTGTTCAGGTTGTATTGGCTGTTCCTGATCGGATGCAAGGTTTTGGCAAAATTTTTATGAAAAAGATGGATTGTCTCAAACTGGAGTCTAACCGTCTCTTTTATTGTTTCTTCTTTCATTGTTTCTTCTTTCATTGTTTCTTCTTTCATTGGATCCCACAGTCACTGTTTTTTGCAAACTTAAGTAGTAGGTCAAAAATTTTCCCCGGAGTTTTTAAGCTAAAATTCCAATCAAAAGTCCTTAGGATTGTCGTCTTCAATGTGCTATCCGAATTCAAATAATTCAGAATATATTATTCATTTATCGGATTATTTGATTTTTACCAGAACTACCTAAAATATACTCAAATTTTATGATTCGGGATAAAACAAATATCTGGAAAAAATAGAGTATTAAGAAAAGAAACTCTTTTAGATCTTTTTCTTAACCACCAGGTATCCTACAAAAATCAGGAATATGGGCAGAGAGAGTGCTATTACTGTTTTAGCTACTTCCCTAGCTTCCTGTGCTTTACTCTTATTTCCACTTATGCTTCTGTCTCCCTTTCCTATACTTTCAAGGCTTCCCGGAGTATTCTGCATTTTTGCTCCAATCTGAACTCCACTCTGAACTCCACTTTTACTTACTTCTCCTGTATTTTCGGTTATTGCAAAGAAGGAAAAGCCAGGTGTTTTGGATTTAAAATATACATAAATATCATCTTCTCCGACCTTTTCGGTATAGAGCGGCTCCCAACTTTTATCATACCACTGAAGGGTTACAAGGGATTCGTTGACACTATTATTGTTAATCCAGTCCTTTTCAACTCTAAAACCTACTATGCCATTTTTAAGGGATGCAGGAAGCCCTCCTCCTTTACTCCCTATCCAGATATTCACATGTCTATATACTCTTCCGGGAGGAAGTATCGGAACAAAGGTGGATTTGCTTTTGAGTTCTTCTACAGTTGTTGTTGTCTTCAGAAATGTCCTTTCTGCGTCGTATTCGATATATAGGATGCATGTACTGTTTCGAGAGAAATCAAAAGTTATATGATTACCATTTGCAACATTCCTGGTGGCTAGCTCCTTAGCAGCGACATTTTTAGCTGGTTCTTTGGTAAAACCGCTTCCTATGCCGCCTGAACCGGAACTTGATTTGCTTGAACCGGAACTTGATTTGCTTGAACCGGAACCGGACTCGCCTGAACTGGAACTTGAACTTCCTCC
The DNA here is from genome assembly GCA_017883485.1 of Methanosarcina sp. GTDB lineage: Archaea > Halobacteriota > Methanosarcinia > Methanosarcinales > Methanosarcinaceae > Methanosarcina. The sequence continues at coordinate 6,139 of JADGNM010000092.1, read as the reverse complement.
TCCCCCGTCACCTGTCGAAGTGTTTTCCCTGGTGGCTGCTAAAGTTTGTTTGAGCTGGTTGTTCGTCTCATCACTTTCAGGTATAACAGCATCCGGATCTACCATTGCAGTTACTTCTATTTTCCCTTCATTTCCAGGGGTCCAGTAAAAAGTACTTTGTTTGGCTTCTCCTGCGGCAAGTGCAGGCACTGCCAGTATATCACTATGAACTTCGTTTTTTCCATTAATGTCGTATTTGAGATTGCTGGTCGGAGAGTCTCCAGATCCAATATTTCTTACTGTTGCTGTGAAAGTGATGTTCTCTCCTATCTTTGGAGTTCCCGGGCTCCAGGAAAGCGACTTTAAGGTCAGGTCCGGAATTAAGAATTTCACGTTTATGGTTGTTCCGAATTCGTTGTTAGTTTCATTACTCTCAATCACAGTGTTTCCGGCATCAACATCCACTTTTACCTCCATCGTCCCTCCCTTAACCTGATCTGGAGTCAGTGAAAATAAAAGATCTTTGCTTTCGCCATCCGAAAGAGCTGGAACGCTGATATCCTGCCCGGGAGTCCCATTTATATAGTATTTTGCCAGAGCCCCTCCGGAAGGAGCTAATCCCTGGTTCTTTACTCTCACGGTAAAATCTATGGGTTTTCCTTCCAGAGGCTCAGAGGGTTTTGGAACGATATTTTCGATTACCAGATCAGGAAGTGGATTCTCTGCTATCGCCATAGAAATTTCTTTCTGGCTATCCTTTACATTTTCTAGAGATGCCGTAATTAATACAGTCCCTTCCTTGTCGGGAGTTGGCCATCTGTGAAAAATATATAATTCCGCCCCCGGTTCAAGAGGTCGTACATCCTCTTTAGCTTCTGCTCCATTTATCGTATATATTATAGATTTTTGGTCTGAAGCTGCATCGCCCTCATTCTTCACTAAAGCAGAAATCGAGACAAAATTAGAAGGTTTCGGAACTTTAGGGTCAGTGTAGAATTTTTCTATTATAAGATTGGAATGCGGTGTACTATTTGTCGAATTTATGCTATCCCCGAGCTGTCCATCTAAAGCGAACGCCAGGTCAGGAACTGCTCCGAGAATTATCAGCATTATCGATAATACAGAGATAATGGGATTGGGAAAATCGGTTTTTGTTTTCATAAGCTCCGTCACCGTGTCTGTAAGCAGAAGTATCTGGTATACTACGACTCATTGGCAAGTATTATATAGGACTACCCAGTTGAGAGTCAAAATAAGACATGAGCACTTCCATCATAAATATTGCGATCTAGACTTTCATTTTTGATGCCAACGTCTCTCATTTCAACTGCGTAAATCGATGCACCAGTTTTTTGGTTCAACTGCTTGAGTTCTACCCTGATAAAACCATAAATTTGGTAATTGAATTCTTTTCTATTCCACTAGACAGAGCGACAATTCATCCGAAAAAGTATGGTTTTTTTATATTATGCGAATAGTGTTTCTCGAGTTCCGATTTTACATTTTCAATAAATGAAACTAACATTTGTTTCCACTCTTCCTAGCATTAATCATGCACTTCAAGTATGCCTGCGCCCACAAAAAAGCAACCAATGACCCTATTACCGTACCCGTAACCAATCCCCACCAGATGCCAGTAAGCCCCCAGCCGAATTCGTAGGCAAAAAGCAAGGAAAACAGGAGAGTCAAAACCAGGCTCCTCAGAAGGGTGGCAATAAGGGCACTTGTGCCCTTTCCTGCACCCTGGAAAAGAGAGGCAGAGAGCATTCCGAAGACGACAGCGGGATAGAAGATCGTCATAATTTTTAGGAGCCTTATCAACTCGGGGGCGATACGGGCTGCACTCTCAGCTTCTGTAAAGGCGGCAGCAATTTCTGGAGCAAAGAAATATACAATGAACGCAATTGCGGTTTCTACAAGAAGACCAACTTCAAGCGCATAAATAAGGGCACTCTGAGCTTTTTTAAGTTTTTTTCTCCGAAGGCAGCCCCACTGATCGAGACCAAGGATATTGAAATTCCTATCAAGGGAACAACTGCTATGCCTGTTATTCTCCAGGCTGTGGCGTAAACTGCAACTCCGTCCGTACTGCTGATAGTTGCGATGATATAATTCATCACAAGGGCTGTTAAAGCCAGAGCAAACTGCTCAAAAGACGAGGGTATTCCTACTCTGAAAATATCCCAGACAATTTCTTTGTCAAATTTGAAAGAACCAAACCTGAAGGACACATAGGTATCTTTCTTTATAAAGAACCAGTTGAGCATCAAAAGTCCCGAAGTGGCATAAGAGATTACATTCGCGAGAGCTGCCCCTGCGACCCCAAACCCCAGAGGATATATAAAAATCGGGTCAAGTATTATATTCAGGCCTGAGCCCAGAATCATAGCCTTCATGGCTCTTTTTGAATCTCCTTCACTTCTCAGGATGGAATTTGCAACATTTGTGAAGAAGAAAACAAAACTGCCTGCAAAGTTTTACCCTTGCATAAGCAACTCCGAGAGCTGCAGTATTTCCGGCTCCGCTGTACATGAAAAGGTCTCGTACGAGGGCAAGGCCGAGAATAGTAAGGGCAACTGCAAGGACAAGCATTATCACGAAGATGTGAACTGCAACGTTGTCCAGACCTACCTTATCTCTGGCTCCGATCCTCCTGGAAATCGCAGTCCCACCTCCTACTGCTACCCCTCCGGTCAGCGCCATCTGGATCATAAAAAAAGGGACAGAAAACCCTACCGCGGCAAGGGCATCAGCTCCAAGGCCTGCAACCCAGAAGGTATCGCTCAGGGTGTAAATGGTCTGCACAGACATGGCAACTATGATCGGAATGGAGAGTTTGACCAAGGCTTTTTTAGGGTCACCGAGAAGTATGCCCACTCCTTCGGTCGCTTTATCATCTTCGGTCGTTTTACGATGAGCGAGAAGTTCCACATCTTCCTTTGCAGAATCCATTTTATTATTCTGTATTCCCACGTTTTCTACCCTTTTTTAACTATTTTCTGCTCACTTTTCCCGCTGTCTTTTAAACTCTCATTTTTTCATCCATTTTTTAATCCTATTCATTTTGATCTCGCTACCTTTTACAGTTTCTTATTTGCTGCGAGAGGCTTACTTTACAATTCCAGACAGAACTAAAAAATTTATCTGAAGGACATTATTTGTGAATCTCAAGATTAAGATTGAAACTAATGAATCAGCTTGATACGAGTCAATGTCATTCCTATAAAATGAGTCAAGATTTTTATATATGAAAAAGTAATTCTCAGATCACATTATTAAATCGATAATTGCTCTTAGCTATTGACCAGGAACCGAAAATCAAAAAATGAGCGAAATTTATATGAGAGCAGGAAAATTTTCAACTCGGACATTCGGTGAAAATTTATTTGATCTTCACTCTTACAATGCAGAAGAAAATCGTGATTTATCGCCATAGGACCTAAAAAATGGAACTTTTCACCTCAACAAATTGTCTTTTAGCCAATTCCCGGAACTGTAAGGTGATACAATTATGATTTCCAAATCCGAGTTAAGAGGAGTAATAAATTCTATGGGGCTTGTTTTTGGGGATATCGAGACAAGCCCCATTTATACCCTGACAGTTATCTTTCTTCTCACAAGACCTACAGAAGCTCACGTAATAGGTGTTTTATCTTTAATCGTCTGGACACTTATCATACTTGTAACTCTGGAATATGCCTGGCTTGCCATGAGCCTGGGTAAAAAAGGTGAGGGAGGAACAATTGTCTTAAAAGAAATACTTGTTCCACTTCTTAAATCGAGCAGAAATGTAGCTTTTGTAACAATATTAGCCTATATAGGTACATCTTTTCTTATTGGGGACGGAGTAATTACGCCTGCCATCAGTATCCTCAGTGCTGTCGAAGGGATGCGGATTATTCCTGCGTTCGAAAATATAGGGCAAGGAACTATTATGTTTATTTCCGGCCTAATTGCAATAGCACTTTTTTCGGTTCAGAGTAAGGGGATCGAAAAAATTACATGGGTCTTTGGGCCTATAATGGTTTTATGGTTCCTTTCTATTGCATTTTCAGGTGTCGCCTCAATATTTTATACTCCATCTGTTCTTAAAGCCATAAACCCTTATTATGGTATCAAATTTCTTCTGGATAACGGAATTACGGGATTTTTTGTATTATCCGAAGTTATCCTGTGCGCTACAGGGGGCGAAGCATTATATGCTGATATGGGACACCTGGGAAGAGAGCCGATTTTGAAAGCCTGGAGATTCGTATTCCTGGCACTTGTTTTAAATTATCTCGGGCAAGGAGCGTTCATTATCCGAAATCCGGGTTCGACAAATGTATTGTTTCAGATGATAAATCAGCAGGCAAGTCTATTATATATCCCGTTCCTTATCCTCAGCATTACAGCTACGATTATCGCTTCTCAAGCCATGATAAGCGGCATGTTCTCGATAGTATATCAGGGAATCACGACCCGGATAATGCCGATGTTAAAAATTGACTACACATCAGGGTTATTAAAATCCCAGATATATATAAGTACGGTAAATTGGGCTCTCCTGATCTCTGTATTATTTATGATAGCTCTATTTAAGGAATCTAGCAGTCTTGCGGCTGCATACGGTTTGGCAGTTACAGGAACGATGTCGATTACAGGCATTATGATGACATCGATATTTTACCACAGAAAACAGATATCGAAAGCCGTAATCTCGCTCTTTATTACATTTGTCGACTTGACATTCCTGCTTTCAAACAGTTACAAAATCCCGCATGGAGGTTACTGGTCAGTTGTTATAGCAGCTATTATCTTCTCTCTTATCGTAATATTCACTTCCGGACAGAAGAGGCTTTATGAGCTGATGAGCCCCACGAAGATTGATGATTTCCTTAAGCAATATAACGATATATATGCTTCTGAAAATAAAATCAGTGGGACAGCCCTCTTTTTTTCACGAGATATCAACAGAATTCCCCAATATATTTCGCTTATAATGTTTAAGAATAATATTATCTATGAAAATAATATCTTCGTTTCAATCGCCAGGCTAGAAAGTCCATTTGAAGTAGAAAGTTCCTTTGGGAAAGAACTGGCAAAAGGATTGAAAGTTTTTGAGATCAAAGTGGGATACATGGAAGTTATTGATGTTGCAAGGATTTTGAAGGAGAAAGGCATTTACGAAAAAACAATATTTTACGGTCTAGAAGATATATTTTCCAATAATATGATGTGGAAGATATTCTCCGTAATTAAAAAACTCTCTCCGTCCTTTGTCCAGTTCTACAGGCTTCCTCCTGAAGAGTTACATGGAGTCATGTCTAGATTTGAAATGTGAAAGAAGGCTTTCTTACCGGGCTCATCCAGAATTGAAAAATTCTAACATGATGTCTTGAATAAATAAAATCTATCCGGAAACTCAAACGAGGAAATGGAACTTCCATCATAAAAAGCTGCCTAAGTCTTCCACTTGAGTACAAAATCAAGTACAATAAACTTAGAGTCAAATTTGCAGAGCAAAAGATTTAATTATTATCAATTTCTCAGTTCAACCGCGTAAGTGCTAACAAAATAAAGTGAAAGCTGAAATAAGATGCAAGATATTGGAACATACATTAAGAAATTAAGGATCTCAATAATAGGAGAACCCCGTAACCCATTAGATTCAAAAATTTTTCATAAAATTTCGCTGATAGCACTTTTTGCGTGGGTTGGTCTGGGATCTGATGCAATGTCTTCTTCGTCATATGGTCCTCAGGAAGCGTATCTGGCATTGGGAGGACATATTTATCTTGCCATATTTGTGGCTATCAGCATCGTATTGACAATTTTCGTAATTAGTACGAGTTATTCGCAAATAGTTGAATTATTTCCTACAGGTGGGGGTGGATACTTAGTTGCAAGCAAATTGTTGTCCCCATCTCTTGGAATGCTTTCTGGCTGCGCACTCCTGATAGATTATGTGCTTACAATTTCCATTTCGATAGCAAGTGGTGTAGATGCCGTATTAAGCTTTCTACCAACAAGTTGGCAAATGATCAAATTAGAGTTTGCATTTTTTGTGATTTTGATACTTAGGATCTGTAACAGAATAAAATAGGCAGGTTTTTATATAAGTTGTCCTTACTATACTACATGAACAACCGACTTGAACAAATTATCTCTGAAAAGTATA
>JADGNM010000091.1 GCA_017883485.1 Methanosarcina sp. | reverse complement strand
TCATCTTTTCTGTAGCATAGCACATTTCATGCATCAATACTGATGCATAAATGAGCTTTCTTGGCACACCGTGACCCTCTGCGCTCCCTAGTAATAAACCACTGGTGGCACGTATCTTACTATGTCTCTATGTGCGGGCTTACTACAGTGCTTATTCCTTACTAGACCTGGTTTTTTAGTTGGAATCTAATTTCAGAGATAGGGGACATGTTTTGAGAATCGAGACAAGTGAAGGAGACTCAAAAACCGTGCCTCTCAAGGGACTATCTGTTGCAGGTTTTTATGAGAGGGTTTTTTTTCAAGCCTGAAAGAATTCGGGATTGCGGAGGCATAAGGCCGGTACCTTATGATATTCCCTGAGTGTGTACGGAGCCTTTTGCAACGGATTATCAGTAGCGTCCTAAAGTAAAGAGATGTGAACAGGTTCTGGAGAATCCCTGTACAGGGTTATTCGATCTTTCAGGTTTTCAGAGGCTGGTTAATCGGGAAAAGTTCGCCTGTGCACTTTTTCTGGCACCACGCTGACCTTGCCTTTAACTCTATTCTCTGGCAGGTCGCCTCCTGTAAGGGAGGGCAAACTCCGTCGAACGTGAAGCTTCTTCGCACGAGATAATCAGCTTTGGTTATAGGCAGGAGACAAAAGCGTAAGGGCTCCGGCTTTCTATGCTTACATACACCCACAGCCTCACGGTTTTATGAATGAGCGCTTGAGCCCTGAGGAAGCTTACAGGGACCATCAGGCAGGGCTTGCAATGCGCATGTATGACGATGTCCGATACCCAGATTCGCCGTAGAAGGAGTGCTCGATTTTCTTGAAAGCGTATATCAGGCAGGGGCAAAAAAGGCAAACTGGAATAATGAGGCTTTCAGGCTCCCTTCACCTGAAGAGCAGCCCGGAGAGCAGCCTGAAATGTTTAAAGAATATTATGATGTACTTGAAAAGCTGGAAATGCCCGACGACTGAGTTTGAATTTACTTGAAGCAGTAGTGAAAGTGCTTCCAAGTCTATGCAAAGGGTATGAGTAAAGCGATTTGTCCTCTGAAATCCTTTACCTTTTTTTTCCGTCGAGACCCATTTCTATTCTCTTTGTGCATCGATTGGTAAATTGCTTTAATCAAGGTTTTCTGAATAATTAAAGGTTTAATCAAGTTTATTTCCAAAATTAAATATATTAACTTTCATTCTTGAAAGTATTCTTATATTTAAAATTGCACTCATTTTTTCGATTCCTGAAAGTATGCTTATATTTAAGCCAGCTAAATATTGGATTGCTAACTCAAGTATAGCCTGTGAGACAAATAACACAAAGCAGGACTTACGCAATTGAACTGAAAATCAACAGCATAAAACTTCAAAATTCTAAGCCACATTAACGATAAATATACCCGTGAGAATTTTAGTGCTTTATTTTGTAAGTAAGTGCGCAAGTCCTGTTTGTGTTCACTTGAAATGGCTATACATTTGCTTCTTTTACACCGCTGTGAACCTGATAGTGAACTCCGTTCCATTGTCTCTTTTATTTCAAGTTCTTATTCTATGAATAAAGCAGCGAAGTTAATTTGGTCGAAGCCTTGCTCTTTCTGTAATTTCGATATTCTAGCCGAAGAAAGCAAATATCAGTAAGATTAGAATATACTCGACTAAACAATTAACCCAGGTAGAACTTAAACAAACAATAAATGGATAATAGTTAATGGCAACTGACTTCCAGAATATGCCCATCAAGTCTGAAAAAAGATAGAAATCAGTGCTGTCTTTCTCAGGCTAAATAGTGATATGTTTTCTATACTTACTATCAGGAAGTTTTAAAATGACGATTATAGGCAAACCGATAGAAATTCTTTTAGTTGAAGACAATGAAGGCGATATCGGATTAATCGAAGAAGTTTTCGAAGAGGCGAAAATTAGAAATAAGCTTCACATTGCAGAAAACGGCGAAGAAGCAATGCTTTTTTTGCATGGCAAAAAGAAGTTTTCAGGATCCCAGCGCCCGGATATAATTCTTCTTGATTTGAATTTGCCAAAAAAGGATGGGCGTGAAGTTCTCAGAGAAATTAGGGAAGATTACGACCTTGAAAATATACCTGTAGTGATTTTAACTACTTCCGGAAATGAAAAGGACGTACTTAGAACCTACGATCTTCATGCCAATGCCTATATCACTAAACCTCTTGACTTTAATCAGTTCATAAAGGTAATTAAATCCATAGAAAACTTCTAGCTTGATATTGTAAAGTTACCAGCAAAGTAAACTCCGACTTAGAACCTATCCGAAAAATATTATGACGTACTTTAACTTTTACAACATGCCATCAGTGACTTTTCGTAATGGTTGATTAACTCCATTTAAGTAATTTGCCTCCAAACTCCTTAACGACATTAACAGAACTGGTGTATTCCCTGTCTGGAATGCTTTTAAGGTCTTCGATTACAATACGGCTAGCTCCGTGCTTTATGGCTTGTTGAATGAGATTCTGCTTATCTACCGGATAATGCAAATTCTTTAAAATAATTCTAACTTCAACATAACTGGCTTGCATTTAGTTTTCTCCCCCATATTTTTTAGTTGTGTTCGGCTTGGAAATCCTCACTAAACTGTAAATCCTCACTAACACAGGTATTGGTTTTACTCCTTGTAATGACAGACTTAAGAACTTCCATGACTTCACTCGTACATTTTAGAGACTCCCCATTCCGGTTTGAGCCATTATTTCTATATATGTGTCCCAGGTTAAGTATCTATTTATTTTTCCAATTTAGCTGCCCGCACACCAATGTGAATTGCACAAAGAACAATTAGGACTTATGCACTTGAGATCAAAACCAATCACGATATTTATTGTGCTCCTTTTTGTTATTTTGATAGTTGAAGACTTAACGCTACTAATTTCTGTTCAAGTATTCAGTCTTACAACTATAAGTTCCCGAAAGCTTATTTAGAAAATCAAGCCAATATATTAATGATCCTATATGACGCCCGAGGAAGCCGCAAAAAGAAAAAAAGAATGGGTTACAAAAATGAAGCAGGAAGGCAAGATGAAAGAGGATATGACCGAAGACCACAAAACCGTCCTTAATGCCCTCCAGAACCCTTTACGGAGAAAAATCGTTAAAGCTCTTGCCGAGAAGGAGAAATCCTTAGAGGAAATCAAAGCAGAATTCAAGCTTACAGATTCCCAGGCAAGTTACAACCTTAATATGCTCGAAAGTACCCTCTGTATCGAAAAAAAGGAGATCGAGAGAATTACGTATTACGTCCTGACCCCAAGGGGAGAAGGATACGTAGAAAACGTTGAAATGAAAAAGTAAACGTAGATAAATTCCCGATTTCAATACTTTAATTCTTTGAAAAAAATCTTCATTATAGTTAATTCCTGGCAAAGAATGAGTGATTTGTGGATATGATTTGTGGATAAAGTTCACTCCAATTTGTCAAATATAATCTCGATTTTTCCCTTATCACTTGCAAGTCTTTTTGAGATCATGCCGTTTTCGAGCCAGCAGGCGTTCATGACTGTTGCCGGGACGAAACAGGTAGGTGTTAGAGGTGCTTTTTCCGTCTTTTGGGCAAATACGGTTTCTGGTCCCTCCATCAAGTCTTTCGTTTCCATGTCAAAATCTGTTCCCCATTTCTTGAGTTTCTCACAATCAGTGTCGATATGTATGTGAGTGCTCTTTCCTTCCTTTGTGGCAGTAACTTTTGTAGCATGTCCGCATATGGTATTCAATGAGATTTCCGTAACCATTATTTTTTTCCCCCAGGTACTTTTTGTGTTTTCATATGATGAAAAAGCTATTCATTTAATTTTATATAAATTTAAATATAATTTTATCTCAACGCCTGCGTTTTGTGAATCTTTTCGGATTTATACTTATACCTATAATCCTCTCAAGGCCTCTTTCACAGATGCAGGTTCTACGGGTGCCGACTCAGGTAAGTACTAAATTTAGACTCTTCTGACTGTTTGATCGTAAAGTTCTTATACGATTCTATTTGTATTGAATAGTCCATAGCAAATAATGCTAATTAAGTACTCCTGTTAATAACAGTATATATAATCAGAGCAATTCAATTACTAATTAGAGCAATTCGGTTACTTTTAAGTATGATTTTGCCCTGATAAGATTATTATATCGGATTATCAGGAATACAGGGAAATCAGGATTGCAGGGATATCACAATAGGGAATACAATTATCATTCTAAATTATGATTATGGTTTCATATACTTGAGGTTTTAAAATGAGATGGCAAGGTAACTCCAAAAGAAAAGTGACCGGCGGGAAAGTTATTGCTGCCCGCGGGAAACGCAAGTTCGAAATGGGCCGCGAGTCTGCGGAGACCCGTATAAGTGAAATAAAAAGGAAAAACGTCCAAACAATGGGAGGCAACAGAAAAGTAAAGCTTCTCCAGTGCAACATTGCAAACGTAACCAATCCCAAAAACGGAAAGACCGTATCTACCACCATTGAGACAGTTATGGGCAACGATGCAAACAAGCACTATGTCAGGCGTAATATTTTGACAAAAGGCTCAGTCATAAGAACTGCTATCGGAACTGCGAAAGTTACAAGCAGACCAGGGCAGGACGGAGTTGTAAACGCTGTATTAATTGAATAATATAATAGAACATAACCTCGGAGGCAGGGATTCTCTTCGAAACTTCTTTACTTTCGTGCCGGTGATCACAATGGACGAACAAATTCGACATATACTGGAAATACTTGAAAATGACGCTCGAGCAAGTCCGGAAGAAATTTCAGCCCTTACAAATATGGCTGCACAAGAAGTTTCCCAGACGATCGCAAAACTTGAAGAAACAGGCGTTATCCGGCACTATAAGACGATCGTTGATTGGGACCTGGTTGGGGAGAACTATGTATATGCTGTGATTGAGCTGAAAGTTAGTCTCGAGCGCAACCTGGGCTACCAGGCTATCGCAGAAAGGATTTATAAGTTCCCAGAAGTCAGGTCTGTCAGGCTCTTATCCGGGGACTATGACTTATCCCTCACAGTCCGCGGAAAGTCGATGAAGGATGTGGCTTTTTTCGTGGCAGAGAAAATTGCAACCCTTGATCAGGTAAAGAGCACGTCAACCCACTTTGTACTGAAAACTTATAAGGAAGATGGGGTCATTCTCCACGAACCTGAGGTGATCAAAAGGCTGCCAGTGTCGTTTTAACATGACATTGTCTAAAGCCTGATCCCTGAGTTTTACACTTTATCTGCTATTGATTCTTATAGGGGTGTTTTCTTGAGACCTCCATGCGATCCTTCAAAATTTATTGCCGAAACAGTGAAGAATATCCCGCCTTCAGGAATACGTCGTTTTTTTGACCTGGTTTCCGGACTTGAAGATGTAATCTCCCTTGGAGTAGGAGAGCCTGATTTCATTACACCCTGGCACATCCGTGAAATGTGCATTCATTCTCTGGAAAAAGGGCAGACTTCATATACCTCAAACTACGGACTTCCTGAACTCAGAGACGAGCTTACCAGGACCTATTATAGGCGCTATGGCCTGGACTATGATCCCGAATCTGAGATACTGATCACGACAGGTGTAAGCGAAGCCCTGGATATAGCATTCAGGGCAGTGATAAACCCGGGCGATGAGGTTATTGTGGTCCAGCCCTCTTATGTGGCATATGTCCCGTCGGTTATCATGGCAGGAGGCAAGCCTGTTATCGTTCCCACTTACAGGGATGACGACTTTAGCCTGACTGCAGAGGCTCTCAAACCTGCAATCACGAATAAAACCAAGGCAATAATTCTCAACTTCCCCAACAATCCTACAGGAGCAATTATGACAAAGGATGAGCTCGAGGATGTTGCCGACCTTGTCGTGGAGAATGACCTTTTCGTTATCTCGGACGAGGTTTACGAGTGCCTGACCTATGGAGGCAATCATGTCCCGGTATCTTCTCTTGAGGGCATGAAGGACAGGACTGTCATGCTGAACGGTTTTTCCAAGGCTTACGCAATGACAGGACTCAGGCTGGGTTTTGCTATGGGCCCCTCCGAGATTATACATTCGATGATGATGATTCACCAGTACTGCATGCTCTGCGCTCCCATAACTGCTCAGGTAGGAGCCATTGAAGCCCTTCGCAACGGCAAAGTAGAAATGGAGCGAATGGTTCGGGAATATGATAGGCGCAGGCACTTTACCGTAAGGGGTTTCAATAATATAGGGCTTGAATGCTGTAATCCCAAAGGCGCTTTCTACGCCTTTCCCTACATAGGGGGTACCAGACTTTCTTCTTCCGAGTTTGCAGAGCGTCTGCTGGACGAAAAAAAGGTTGTCACAATCCCTGGAGACGTCTTTGGAGAAGCAGGTGAAGGTTTCCTTCGATGTGCATATGCAGCGTCCATGGATGACCTTAAAAAAGCAATAGATAGGATGGGAGATTTCGTAGACGGATTAAAACAGTGAATTCAGCCGATTTTTTCGATTAGCTCGTTCATCCGGTTGTACCATTCATCAACAGTCTTCTTTACCATCTTCTTCATTTCCTGGAGTTCGATGGGCTACATATTCATAGTAGTATCCTCCGCTCTCGATGGACCTTACTTCCCGATAAACGATTCCACTTGTTAGAAGGTTCTGTAAAGAACGGTATGCGGTGCTCCTTTCCCTGTTAAGAGTTTCTCCTGATTTTTCGGCCGTCATTGGCCCGTTAGAGAGCAGGACTTTGTATGTTTCGATGTCAAGAGATTTCAAACCGAGTACATATTTTACCATGTCTTCGCATCTGAAGTTTGATCTGATCATCTCGTGAATGGAATTCGCCATAAGACCACTAATCGGGCTACTTGTTTAATTATCTGCGTTTACTCTGTTATTATCTGAAATTTTTTAACCTCTACTTTATAATAAAATTTATTATCATTCTTGTTTCTATTATTTATATTACTCTCTGGGAAGGAAGTTAATTTTATATATGATCTCCAGACTCAATTGCTTTGAAGTTTATGAAGCCCATTATTCCTGAAGAGGAACGCTCTCAAGAATCTCTTGATACTGATAGGATAATTTATCACCCTGATATGATAAAAGCTAATGAATGGATCCTGAGCGAGTACGAAGCTCCCTTTCGTGAGCTCTGCATATTCGTCCCCTGCTCTAAAAAGAAACCCTATCATGAGAGCCCTTCCCACAAGAAATTCGACCGGGTAATTTTCGGGACCGCAAAACCTGAAGATGTGCATATAGTGACCTTTGGTACCTGCGGGATTACTCCCAGGGAACTTGACACACAGTATCCTTTCATGCATTATAGTTTCATGATGGGAAAATGCAATGTGACAAAAATCAAAAGAGATTTCATAAAAATAGAAAGCGAAAGGCTTGCCGCTTATCTTGAGAAGACCAGGAATAATTACAAACACAGGATAGCTTACTGTATAGGGGATTTCCGGACCGCAATGGAAAAAGCCGTAGAAATGGTCGATATAAAAGTGGACATAGTCCCCAGGGAATCCACAATTCAGAGCATGATCCAGCCCGAGAAACGATTCATCTATAATAGTCTATCCACTAAAGAATACCTTCAAGACCTTTCCGATGCGATTACCGACGCTCTCAAGCTTCCCAGAAGGAAAATTGGCCTCAGGGAAGATCTATCGGTCGATGATACGGACTGGTACGTCCTTTAGGCCTATCAAAAATCGGATAATGCATGGTGGTCAGTTTGTTCGTTAATCACAGGTTATACATTAAAACATACTCATTTATTTGATTACTTCAACTGTAAAACTTCTCCTGAAATACAAAAGAAGAGTAGAGAATTTTTTTTCTGAGCATAGTGATTTTTAGTAGACATATAGTTTACTAAAAGCTTTCAAGGAATTAATCTTATAGCAAAATGGACTATTACATCAATTGAAGGCACTAAAAGAGGAATCAGGATATGGCTATTCAGGATAACCAGATGAAACTGGATATTGCTCCATTGGTCATCGGTTAAGGAATTTTCGAGCCTAAAGTCTCGATTTCAAAGCAATAATTAGTTCCAAGTTTTGAGCACTGAAACTAATAACGATATCATATTCCAATTTCGCATCATGAATACTTTTGAAAACTTTATGAGAATCCATGTAATTCATCACGATTCCTCACTTAACCGATGACGCATGGAGTGTACTTTAATGTGACATATTTTTCTACCCTAAACCAAGAAACTATTTACAAATAGTTAAAGTTCTACAAATTAATCCAATTGCAATCGATTTCATATCTTAGTGCACGCTTATCCGTTTCGTGACTTGACCTCAGGATAGTTTACTACTATGTTATGCCTATTCCTAACATAGTTACTTTGCAGTATATGACAGCGATGCTGTAACTAGGCCAATATACTGGTTTATTATCAGCCGTTCTATTGAATTTTTGATGTGTGGCTGTTTGTATTTATCACAGGTGGTTTCTAAAAATAGTTTAAATCGTCTCTAAATCAATCGTATTTTTGAATAAACACACATGATATTCTTCGAATAACATTTTCATATAAATGAAAGTACTTGAAAGCACTTTCATGCCAAATAAGAAAACATTAATACATCCTATCTAATTTTGTAGGTCGTCAATTTGTATTCGATTGATGTTATATAATATGTCTAATATATATTCGTACATGGGGAAACGGGGACCAAAATCAAAGTTTACTGATAT
>JADGNM010000090.1 GCA_017883485.1 Methanosarcina sp. | reverse complement strand
ACATGGGAAAATCCCTAACTCACAAGAGATTAGCATTCCACAATTACAAGAAAAAGATTCCTACTTCAAAAAATGCGCGTTTGATAGATCATACTCCGGGGTCAGTGGATCGATATATCAAAGACGAAACACGTATAGAAAAGCTCTATGCAGATGGATATAATGAATGGGATATGGCATTTTTCACAGGACTTCCAATATATGTAGTTAAGGAATATATAGAGATGATAATAAAGTCATATGAAAATGAAAAAAATAGCAAAACTGATCTTGAAAATCAATAACAGAGAGACGAAAGGGGCATATGAACCTATCTCCGGTTTTAACCTTAATTTGACAGTATCCACTAATTAATAATGAAATCAATCCTGTTTTTAGCTCAAATTAATTTGACACAATGTTACGAATCTATCAAATTTTATGATATATCCTAGATTCGGCAGGTAAACGTATAGAGTAATATACATTATTTTATATTTTCTCATCGATGAAATTAAGTAGGCCCAAAAACGGTAGTAGAAACATTGATGCAACTGTGAGACGTACAAGCTTTTTAGGTCACCTTGGTCTCATAGCTGGAGTTTTCCAGGAACTTGAAGTTGACAAAGTTATTGATGAGTAGCTTCCGAAGAAAAGAGACCATAAAGTACCCCATTCGATCTGCATCCTTGCCATGGTAATCAATGGCCTTGGTTTTGTGGGGCAGCGTTTGTACTTGTTTCCTGATTTCTTCAAAAACATTTCAACAGAGAGGCTCTTTGGAGAAGGCGTAACAAGGGAAGACCTGAATCAATACGCAATCGGAGAAACCCTTGATAGGATTTATGAGTATGGTCCAACAAAACTCTTTATGGATATCGTTCTTCATGTAATAATCGTCTACCGATTTCTTGTCACCTATTACACGCTGACACTACAAGCGTCAGTGTATACGGCGACTATGAAAGTGAGGAAGAAGGGGCAATAGACACACTTTTGGAGTACCTAAGAACGGTAGATGGGATCTCAAGCAATTCGTGTTGAGCTTGATTGTGAATCAGCAAGGTATACCCTTCTTCATGAATACTCATTCTGGGAACGCTCCGGACAAAATCACTATAATGGAAGTCATCAAATCTCTTAAATCAAGTTTAACTCATGAGAATAAAGTGTACTATGTTGCTGACAATTCCTTCTACACAGAAGATAATATCAAAAAAATGGGGAAGACATTCTGGATCAGTCGCGTTACTGCAACAATTACTGAAGCAAAAGATTTACTTACTGCAAATTTGAACCTGAAAACTCTAAAAAGCGATGATAGATACTCATTTTATCAAACATTTGTGGATTATGGTGAGGTTAAACAAAAGTGGGTTTTGTTGCTTTCGCATAAGATGAAAGAGAAGAAAGAGAAAACTCTGAAGAAAAATTTTGACAAAGAAATTGAGAAAGCAAGGAAGTCTTTGAAAAAACTGAAGGGACATGATCTCTTTTGCGAGGAAGATGCTTAAAAAGCTGCTGAGACATGGATTCAAGATTTCCCTTCTATTGTTTTGATAAAATAGAATTGAAGTCTATTAAAAAACGTGAATCTGGAAAGAGAGGTAGAATTTCAAAAGATGAGATTTTGAAGACTTATTATAAAATTGAAGCTGAAATAAAGACTAATGATGCTTTTGTTTTGAAAGAAATGGAAAAAATGGGTCTTTTCATTCTTGCAAGCAATGACATTAGCCTTTCTCCTGAAGATATTCTGACGAACTATAAAGGACAGGATAAGGTTGAAAAAGGGTTCAAATTCTTGAAAGGTAACACTTTCATCATATCGCAAGTTTACCTAAAAAAGAAAACAAGGATAGAAGCACTTGTAATGATAATGGTTCTCTGCCTTATGATTTATTTCATTGCAGAATGGAAGTTAAGAACAAGATTGGAAGAAGAGGATGAAACGGTTCCAGACCAAAAGAAAAAGCCTACAAAAACTCCCACGATGAGATGGATATTTTTCTTGTTTCAGGGAGTTACAGAGCTTAATAATACTCAGAATGAAGGAGATAGTGTCGGAAATAGTGAATATGGAGGACGTTCATTGGAAGATTTTAAGTCTCATGGGGGAAAAATGTAAAAATATATATCTCTAATTACGTTAACTGCCGAATCTAGGATAATTGATAGCAGATAAACTTAGTAAAGGGATTCGTATGATTAAGAAAGTACCTTTAACTGAACTTGAAAGCCGCATGAGAGTTTTCAGAACACGAATGGATATCTCAGACCCCAATTAGGAAATAGCCGTTATCTTCAGCAAAATAAACCTTTATTATTTTACTGGCACGATGCAGGACGGAATACTGATTATCCCGAAGAACGGAGAAGCAGTTCTCTGGGTCCAGCGCAGCTATGAGAGGGCTATCGATGAATCATTGTTTCCCAGGATAGAACCCATGAGCAGCTTCCGTGACGCTGCAAAAGGTATAAGCAGGCTTCCGGATACGGTTTATCTGGAGACCGAAGTAGTCCCTCTGGCTTTATACCAGAGATTTCAAAAGCATTTTCCTGTTATGAATGTCAGATCTGCCGATTCTCAAATTTGTGCTGTCAGAGCAGTAAAAAGCGAATATGAACTGCTGTTGACTAGAAAAGCTGGCAGGATCCATCAGCATGTGCTGGAGGACATTGTGCCTGAGATGCTCCGGGAAGGAATGAGTGAAGTAGACCTGGCGACGGAAATTTTTTCAGTAATGGTCGAGGAAGGGCACGACGGAGTATGCCGTTTTGGGATGTTTGATGTAGAAATGTTCCTCGGAAATGTCTGCTTTGGCGAAAGCTCCATCTATCCATGCTATTTTAACGGGCCCGGGGGAAGTTACGGGATGAGTCCTGCAGTGCCTCTCGTCGGAAGCCGTGACAGGAAACTGAGAAAAGGAGATCTGGTATTCATCGATGCCGGGTGCGGAGTTGAAGGTTATAACACGGATAAAACCACGACATACATGTTTGGCTCTCCTCTTCCCAAATATGCCATAGACATCCACAATAAATGCGTGGATATCCAGAATGAAGTTGCAGCGATGTTAAAACCTGGCGCCATTCCCTCAGAAATATAAGGTTCCATAGTGAACAATCTCGATGAGGATTTCCTGCAAAACTTCATGGGTTTTGGGAAACGTAAAGCTAAATTCCTCGGTCATGGGGTTGGCCTACTGATTGATGAAACGCCTGTAATTGCAGAAGGATTTGATGATCCTCTTCAGGAAGGAATGGTATTTGCTCTCGAACCCAAAAAAGGGATTGAAAATATCGGGATGGTGGGAATTGAGAACACCTTTATAGTAACTGCTAAAGGCGGAGAGTGCATAACAGGAGACGATCGGGGATTGATTCCAATATACTAACTAAATAGCGAAAATCTAGGTAATAAAATAAGAAAGCAAGAAGATGGAGTTTGGTTTCTCCATCCAAAATCGGTTTTAATTATTCAGGATTTATTTAGGTTTGTTGAGGTTTTCTTTTAAGCTTTTTCTTCGCAAGTTTTTCGATTGTCGCAATGTCGACTTCCCCGCCTATGCTGAGTTTCTTGTTTGCAACCGCACTGTCAAGGACGTGCTGTCCTACTAGGGTACGTACAACAAGGGTAGTGTGACCTTCAGGGCTTCCGACCGAACCAGCTGAGATATCGGCTTTGAGAGCGGTAAAGTCCGTGCAGACTCCGCAGCCCGGGCGGACAGTATCCTGGAGTTCGTTAAGGGGAATTACATACTGAGTCCCATCATTGAGAGTGATTTCAAGTTTGCCCTTTACATCGATGCGGCAGACTTTCATAGGCTCGAGTGCATACTCGCTTTTCAATTTGCCTGCAATTAGCTTCTCATAGTCGAAACTCTCGGTGCAGAAGAGCCCGAGTACGAAACGAATGGATTTCTTATACGGGCCGACAAGTTGATGGTCGGTTTCAAGCATTTTGCGGACTGCCTGGACTACGCAGGGCACTCCGATAACTGCAACGTTCCTGTATTTTCTCCTTACTACCGCTTCCTTGAGGGAAGAGACCAGAGGCACCCACCAGTTGTACCGGCTTCCTGCCTGGGAAACGAGGGCTTCGCTTCTGGTAATTACCATCGAACGCGGCTTAAGGGTCCAGGGGTCTTCCGTAACCGTTACTACAGCATCTACAAGGCCTGTATCCAGAGCATTGGCAAGGATTGCTGTGACAGCTCCTCCGCTCTGCTTTCTCGGAACATCAAATTCAGCTCTTCCGGTAGTAATTTCAAGATAGTCTCCGAGAAGGCTTGAAGGCTGTTCGTCGAGTCTCGGGCAGACCTCATAGCAAGCTCCGCAGGGTACATCGTCAATAGCGGATTTACAATAGTTATTGCTCTTTGGGTGTACGGAATCTCCGCCAGTTTCGAAATACAGGGCATCAGCAGGGCAGACTGCAATGCATGCTCCGCAACCTGAGCAAAGATTTTCATCCCAGACTTTTGATTTGAGGTCAAGGTAATTACTACTGATTGGTTTCTGTTCTGCCATTTCTGATCACTCCCAGACATACTTATTTGCAAAAGGCCGACTGCTAGCAGGTGCGATCCTCGTATAGTTTGTGTCCATATACTTTGCAGGATCAAGCCCGAAGTGTTCGCAGAAGCTCTTTATTATAGGGGAAATGCGTTTGAGATCGCTCTCAGTAAACTCAAATTTCTTAGCTCCTACACCAAGGAGATAGTCGTCCACTTCTCCGCGGATAACAATCTCTCCTCCGTGGATTCCGCTTCCTATGCCCCTGTCGGTCATAGCTCTTTCCTTATCGATACCCAGCACAAGCACAAGGCCCCCTGCCATATATTCTCCAAGGAAGGAATGGGCTGTTCCGCCTACGACAAGTACGGGTCTGGCTTCAGCCTCATACTGTTTCATATGAATACCGCCGCGGTATCCGATGTTGTTTTTTACGAAAACTTTCCCTCCACGCATACTATGGGCTACTGCGTCTCCTGCACTTCCATTGATTACAAGCATGCCGCTGTCCATCGTATTGCCCGGAGCATGCTCGGCATTCCCGTGCACAATACAGGTCGGGCCGCTCATGAACATGCCTAAATCCCCGCCTGGTACTCCATTAATTATGATCCGAACATTGCCTCTTAAGCCGTCTCCAATAAAACGTTGTCCAAGCACGTTATCAAGGATAATCTCTTCTGCTCCGTCAGCAACTGCAGCCCTTATTTTCTGGTTCAAGGGAGTATAGTGCATGCCCTTTGCGTCGATTCTCACGGTCTTCATTTAAATCAGGCCCCCGCAGGAAGTACATCCAGTACTTTAAGCGTTCCCTCATCCAGCATGTATCCGCGCAGGCGGTCCCTGTTGCCCCGCAGGCTTTCTATGCTGTTGATTCCTGCAGCGCCCATAAGCTCACTCAGTTCCAGAGTCCAGCTCTTGATCAAGTTTGCAACCTGAATTGCTCCCCTTTCCGGGTCAACCCTGTTCACAAGTTCAGGCTGCTGAGTAGCAATGCCCCAGGGGCAGAGGTTTCTATAACAGTTCCCACAGACCCTGCAGCCCAGAGAAACAAGAGCAGCAGTCCCTATGTAGACAGCATCCGCGCCAAGTGCGATTGACTTGGCAAGGTCTGCACTGCTTCTTATTCCACCGCTTGCAATAATCGAGATCTCGTTTCTTACACCCTGGTCTCTGAGTTTCTGGTCAACACTTGCAATTGCAACTTCAATGGGAATTCCAACATGGTCCCTGAATACCTTCGGGGCTGCCCCTGTCCCGCCGCGGAACCCGTCAATTACCACCGCATCTGCCGAAGAGCGGGCAATGCCTGCAGCAATAGGCGCAACGTTGTGCACTGCTGCAATCTTCACAAAGACAGGTTTTTTCCATTCGGTTGCTTCTTTCAGGCTCCTTATAAGCTGAACGAGGTCTTCAATACTGTAAATATCATGGTGCGGAGCCGGACTTATTGCATCACTGCCAAGAGGAATCATACGGGTCCTTGAGACTGCCTCGTCTACTTTTTCTCCTGGGAGATGTCCTCCTATACCCGGTTTTGCTCCCTGGCCGATCTTGATCTCAATGGCAGCGCCCCTTTCAAGATAATCGATATTCACACCGAAGCGGCCTGAGGCGACCTGGACAATCAAACGATCCTGATATGGATAAAGAGCTTTGTTAAGCCCTCCTTCCCCGGTTCCCATATAAGTTCCGGTCTCTTTTACTGCCCTTGCCATACTTAGATGGGAGTTCAGGCTGATAGCCCCGAAACTCATGTGCCCGATCATAATTGGGGTATCAAGCTTGAGATTTGGAGCAAGTTTTGTTTCCAGTTCTACATCCCCGCTCTCGGTTTTTCTGAACTGGAGTTTTTTTGGCTTCTTTCCTAAGTAAGTCCTGAGTTCCATAGGTTCTCTAAGGGGATCGATGCTAGGGTTTGTGACCTGGCAGGCGTCAAGGAGAAGCTGGTCATAGATAATCGGCAGATCCCTGGCATTTCCCATTCCGGAAAGGATAATTTTCCCACTGCGAGCCTGGTTTATTATGTCTTCCCTGATTTCTCTTGTCCAGACAGGATGGTAACGGTAGTCCACCGGTTTTTCAGTAATGGTTATTGCATCCCTGGGACACATGGCAACACAGCGGAGGCAGGCCGTGCATTTCCTTGATTCGATCAGGATTTTTTCGCCTTCTCTCCGGTACACTCCATATGAACAGTTTTCAATGCAGCGCCCGCAGTCCATGCACTGGTCACAGTCAATGCCAACCTTAAATTTTGGGGGTACGCTTCCGAGCGTCATTCGATAAACCTCCCTATTATGGCTTCTCCTGCCCTGGGAGTGTAAACATTTTTAACTTCGGGGTCAAGGCCTCTTATTGCAGCCTCTTCACTGGAGATATAGAGCCTGTTTCCATTTTCACCAACAACCAGGGGGCGTAATTTGATCCTGTCGGTAAAGCCAACAATACCGTCATCAGTGCCAACTACGATCGCAAACGGCCCATTCATAAGTGCAGACCCATAGGTAAGGCGGATTGCCTTGTTGAGCTCGGATTCCTTTGCAGGCATCCGATCTATCTCATCCCAGAATGGAGGGGCAAGAGCTCGAACAACCAGTTCATGGGAGAGTTCATGCTGTCTTCCGAGCAGATCGAATAAGTAAGCTACGACTTCGGTATCAGTAAACAGGGTACATTTATATCCGTAGCCTTCGACGTAGCGCTGGTTTGTACCATATGAGGTGATTTCTCCGTTATGCACCACTGACCAGTTAAGCAGGTTGAAGGGATGGGCTCCACCCCACCAGCCGGGAGAGTTTGTAGGATAGCGGTTATGGGCAAGCCAGATATATCCCTTGTAATTCTCAATCATGTAGAAATTTGCTACATCCTCCGGCCAGCCGGAAGCCTTGAAAACTCCCATATTTTTCCCGGAGGAAAAGATTGTAGCTCCTTTTACAGTGGCGTTTACTTGCATTACTATGTATGTAATAACATCTTTTTCAGAAGCCATCCTTCCTGCCATCATATCTTCTGAAGGTTTGAAGAAGTATCTCCAGGGAATGTGGACTTTTCTTATGCCCGCCTGCGGGGTTGTCGGAATCTCTTCCTGGTGAACAATTTCTCCCCACTGCTGGAGGATCTCATCAACCTTCTTTTTTGGTTCAGCCAAGTTGTCAAAGAAAACATGAAGAGCATAATAGTCTGCATACTCGGGATAAATCCCGTATGCGGCATAACCTGCCCCATCTCCACTGCCTCTTTCATTCATGAGACTGAGAGCGGCTTTTATGCTCGACCCATCAATTTTGGACCTTGTTTTATCTATAAATCCTATTATTCCACACATTTTGATCACTCTAGAAATGAATATAGATGAACTCATTGCAAAGCGAATTTCTTAATAGGTTCCTGAATGATTTCTGTGGCTCGTTTTTTTAGAAATAGTTCAAAAAACTTGCCAGCCGGATAAACTGGACCTTAGAGGTAATCTTTTATTAGTTTTGTAAGTAATGGAATCATTAACTAGATTCAACTCATCTGCATGTACAATTAATTAGAGAAGTAGCAGCGCGCCCACTTCTGATTTCAGTCCATATATGCGGATTGAGAGGGTCACCGCTAAGGAAGTAAGTAATTTAGTACCTATTTAGCAATATATATATGTTTCTTTTTTTCTAAGTAAAAGTTCTTAAAGTAAAAGTTCCAAAAACAATGCTGCAAATACGGCATTTGAATCCTTTAATTTCTTTTTATCCCAATATTTTCTTATTATGAGTTTTTTAGTGAATTACACTGCTTTGCTTTCAGGCGCTCAGTGTCTTCTCCTTACGGAATTTACATAATGTGCTCAACAATATCCTATTCAAAAGAATATCCAAAAAAAGAACACCTAATAAAAACAATGTGTAATGAAAGTAATACTAAGAATTGTAATACTATTTCTGTAATTTCCTGGGGAATCATTTTTATAATATTAATATTTTTTTCAAACCTACTTTTTTGGAAGAAAAGCAGAAGGAACTTCTCTATTAGGGGTGCCGCCCTCATATCCTAAATTTCGTACGTTAAGACAATATCATCTGAAATTTAGGCACTCATGAGAGATAGTATACGAACTAAATAATAAAAATTCGCATTTATTAAAGAATATTCAAAATTATGATAAAAAAATGTAACTATTCAGATAACCTTTCAAAGGCTACAATTTTTCCTCGTTTCGAGGAAAAATTGCATATAAAATGAATACTATTTTGTTTCGTTATTATGCTT
>JADGNM010000089.1 GCA_017883485.1 Methanosarcina sp. | reverse complement strand
GGGATTACAGATTCAAAGTGGACACTAAGAAATCTTCTAACATTTAAGTGCTTCAAAACACCAATCATATAACGCTGGACGACCCCTTTTATCACGAGTATATTATTATTATCACTATTATTTAGATGTGTATTTATGAAAAGGTTTATTGTTTTTGGGCAAATAAACAGTACCTGTCAAATTTTGGTATTAATGTTTGATCGGGTTTGATAAAGGGCTTACGAGAGGCTACCAAAAATGAAAAATAGATTTATCGTATGCGGAATTGTTTCTGTGTTTCTGATATTTTCATTCGCAGGCTTTGCTATGGCTGCGAATGATAACGTACTGGGTTCATCCTTAAAAGACGACCAGTGGAATTACTTCCAGGAAATTATCGTTAATGAGACTGCAGGTAAGATCCTGACAGATTACCCAGTCCCTGTTGGTTTAAACTCTTCGAATTTTAATTTTTCAAAGGCAAAAGGTGATGGTTCAGACATTCGCTTCTTTTCCGAAAACAGGACACTTAATTACTGGATTGAAACGTGGAACTTTAAAAATCAGGAAGCTACTATCTGGGTAAAGGTTCCATCCATTCCTGCAAATGAAGCCAGCAAAATTCTCATGAAGTATGGGAATTCCGAGGCTATGACTGCTAGCAACGGGAAAAAAACATTTGATTTTTTTGATAATTTTGATGGAAAATACCCTCAGTAGTCTTGATTGGAATGCAGAAGGGACCGAAGGCGGCACAGTCAAGGTAGAAAATGGGATATGTAAGGTTTTAGCTCCGATAGTTCATGCTTATGATTCCTCTACAATTTACAGTAGGGGCAGTTTTGATATTAATTCCATGTTTGTAATCAGGAGAATGAAAGTTACCACAGGAGCAGATAATAGGGGACCTCTACTGCGGCAGGGTTTCATAGACAGGATAGAAAGCAGAAAAAATGAGATTAGGCATGAAACAGAATTTGCCAATGAAAGTCGTGTTAGCTGGGAAACAGTTTACAAGGACCAAAAGCATGACCCATATGATCTTACGGATGCTCCTGCTCCTGAAGGAAATTGGTATGTCTCGGGTATTGCCTGGTTTGAGGAAAACCATACTCGCAAAATAACCTGGTTTAAAGATGGTATCCGTGACTCGAAGATGGACTATGCCTCAAATGAATTTATCACTAATTCTCCAATGCATATTTATCTGCATGCAGCCTCTAATCCGGACTCCTTAAACAACACAGGTTACATGGCAGTTGATTACGTGCTGGTTCGAAAATTTGTCGGAACCGAACCCACAGTTAATGTTGTTTCTAATCAAACAGGATCAAACGCTTCGATAGAGAAAAACGCTTCAATAGAAAATATTTCTGGATCTACGGTAACTTCCCAACCCGACCTGAATAATAAAACTTTTACTCCCGGAGAAGTTTCACAGGTACAGAAAAATCAGGGTGAAAATAAGGCAGGTACTTTAGATACTGGATTTCCTAAATACAATGTCAGTATTTCCGGAATTAAGCTTTCTTCTCCATATCGATTTGATTTCCCTACCCTTGCAAAGGAACTTGATTCTTCGGGCATAAATATTATTTTCCTGGGCGTGGATATTAAGGATGTCTGGCAATACGAACGCTTTGTGAAAATGGCTCACGAGAAAGGATTTGCCGTACATGCCGTGCTACTCGAAGACTTCAACTGCTCAGAAACAGGGACTTCAAATGCCTGCGAGGACTCTTTGAATGCCGTGCTCGACTATAATATAAAATCTCTCGCACCCTTTGACGGGATAGATGTATTTATTAAACCTTCTGACAAAGAAGGCTCTGAAAATACAAGTGATTACAGTACACTCTTTGAGGCTGTACGTCAAAAAACCGGAAAAAACATATCCCTTTCGGCAAGTATTCCGCCTCTTTATCCTGCATCGGAAATTGAGAAAATCTCTCCTTTTGTCGACTTTTTTGTTGTCAGAGCTTACTGCGGGGGCATAGAAGGGTTAAACTCAGCGCCCACCATAATTGATGCAGTTGCTCTCCAGATGAGCGAAATAAGGGGTGCAGGTTCAAAAGGGCTGATAGAAGTTTGTGCGGATAAAGGCTTTGAAGATAAAAACTCAATTCAGGAACTTTTTGCTGATCTTGCAGATTATTATTCAAACGATCCTGCTTTTCTGGGAGTTTCCATTTACAATTATGATACCTATGTCAGCCTGCCTGCGAAAGCGGATCCAAATAAGAAAGAATCTCAAATACCCGGATTACCCGAACTACCCGGATTACCCAGATTACCCGGATTCAGCGTACTCTCGGTATTAATTGTATTCTTTGGAGTTTTTGCCCTCTTAAAAGTGAAAGAAAAATGAAAAAAGCACAAGAAAGGAAAATAAATTTGCCTTGTTACAGGAAATACTGTCTTTTCCTTTCATTTTTCCCTTCATTTTTTCTTTTTACTCTTTTGCCGGTAGACTTTGAGATAAACTCTATAACTTTTCTTCAGAAGAGAAAGATTTTTATGCCGATTAATCATCTATACTCTTGCTTACTTAATTTGAAACTCTATCTCTTAAATATTAGAACGGGGGTTATAGCATTAAAGTTCTCGGATTAGTGGGTAGTCCTAATATTAAAGGAAACACTGCAAAACTTGTGGATGCGATTCTTGATGGAGCTGCCGAAAATGGCGCTAATAAAGTTGTTTACAATCTGGCTTCTCTGGAGATCAAGGGCTGTGATGCTTGCCGAAGGTGTCAGGATTCAGGTTGTTGTCTTATAGAAGACGATATGCAGGAAATTTATGAGGAAATTCAAACTGCAGATGTTGTTGTACTCGGGTCTCCTGTATATATGTGGCAGATGACTGCCCAGACTAAACTCTTTGTCGACCGTCTAACAGCCTTTTTAAGGCCTAATTTTTCGAGCAGGCTTGATAACAAAAAGCTAATTCTCGTCTTTTCCCAGGGCACTTCTGACAGGGATGCTTTTAAGCCGTATTTTGAATATACTGCAGGACTTCTCTATTATATGGGCTTTGATGTTCTGGACATGATAATTGCGGCAGGTACGGATAAGCTTGAAGTTTCCTTCAGGCCCACTCTACTGGAGAAGGCAAAGGATTTAGGGAAATTAATTTCGGCTTCGAATCATCCTGGCCCACGGTGCACCAGACTTGAATCAAGCTTGACTCAGTCACTCTGAATCCTTTCTCTTCCTTTTTTAAATCGTTTCTCTCTTTTTTCATCTAAGTTTTTTGTTTTTATCCTTCATCGGTTTCCTTATCAATTTTTCTTCCTTCCTCCTCTTCTCGTTTTATTCTTTCTTTTCCTGCCGAATTAAGGCTTGGAAAGGCCTGGTTGTATCGGCAGAATATATAAAATAAGGAAAATAATTTTGAGTCTGAATCTGATTACTTAATAGAATTTATAATTCTTAAATTATAGAAATACAATGGGGGTAACGTTGCTTAAGTTGGGATATAAATGGAAGCCGGTCCTATAAACTAATTGCATAAAATTATATCATAATTAATATAAAAATTGCATTTTCTTACTGGCAGGATTCCAGGCGGCACATTTTGGAGTTCCCGGATGGAATTAAAATGAAATCGGAACTGCGAGAATAAAGTCAAAAACACATCGGTCAAACTACATTAAATATTTTGTAATAAGAAAATAATTCAATCTCCTCAAAATTTCGAATCCGAACTAAATTTTTGAATCGGTTATGATATATATGACTACATGATTATAAAATGCATGTAGATTAAGAGTTATAAGGGTTTCCTCTTAATCTTTGGGTTGGATCGCTGGTAGGGACAGAGAATAGGGTTCTGCCCTACCACTACTTCTTAACGACCTTTTTTAACAACTTTTTCTTAACAACTTTTTCTCATTAAGGACCAATCGAATTTAATCACTTTATAACTAATTTTCTTCGTTCTTACTATTTTTTTATAATGTCCTTAAATCTAATAAAGCTTGCGATTATTCGTAAATTTATAAGTTTGTTTAATCTGTCTTTTGCGATTATTGAAATTTATTATTCTACTTAATTAAATTTAATAATGACTGTAAATTTGTAATCTTTTTGATAAATAGACGCATCCTTAGATAAAAATCTGTCCGCCTATACTTTAGATTTTATTGAAAAAGCTTATTTTTATTGGAATGACTTTCTTTAGCTATTTATTATTAATTCGAATAATTTTTAAAGGGAAATTTATGGCAGAAAGCAGCTTTAAAGTGGTAAGAGACCGAATACCAGAAATTATAGGAATTTCAGGCGGTGAATGTGTGGTTAATGAACTTTCAGACCTCAGTTTTCTTCCCGAACTTGAAATTAAGCTTAAGGAGGAAATTGAGGAATATCTTGAGAGCAGAGAGCCTGAGGAGCTTGCCGACTTACTAGAGATAATTTACAGAATAGCAGAACTCAGAGGTTTTTCTAAAGATGAAATTGAAGCATCGAGGCTTAGAAAAAGAGAAGAGAAAGGAGGATTTGAGAAGAATTTAATTCTGCTTAATCCGTTTGAAGAAAAGGATTTTTTTCCTATATTGCACTCTACTGATCCTGCAGAATTCAACCGTATTGTGTTCAAACCTGAAAGTGCGGAAGTAATTGAAAAGCATGGAGTCAGGATGAGGATTTATACCACTAAATCTGACTGCAGGAATGCAGCTGTAATGTACCAGGAAACAGAGACCGGGCATGCAGAGGAATTTATGCACGAGATCAGCAATTTCATTTATTATATCATCGAAGGAAACGGTACCTGGATAATTGAGGACAAAGAGCACGAAGTCCAGGCCGGAGACGCAGTTGTCGTGCCTGCAGGGAAAAGATTCTGGTTCAGGGGAAATCTTAAACAAATCTGTGTAACGGCTCCGGCCTGGGAAGAACAGTACGAGCACCACATAAGGAATATCGAGCTGTGACCGATTTTGTATCCCTTGCGACATTTCCTTATAATGCTGTATCCTCTCAGTTTTTCGGCTTCAAATTTTGCAAAGGCATAAAAGTTGGGCTGTTTGATCCATTTTTGCTTATCCTTAATTTCCACTCCTGCACTACTTGCTTGTCACCTGAGTTTCTTATCGTCAGTGAGTCCGTCAAGATATTAAAAGTTAAAATAAATATGGACAATTTCTAAATACTATCAATATCCTTGAACTTATTTTTCTTTAAGTTGAAGAAAATAACAATATCATAGAATATTAGCTTATATGACATTATTTTTATAATACATCTCTAGACTACAATCAAGAATATATGTATATATTAGGAATAGAACTACTGATAAAAGTAATTTATTATCTACATAGACCTATGCATAGACAAAGTTAGGTATAGATCTACAATGTATAGATTACTTCAGTCTCTTACTATTTGCCTAATCGAAAAGTTTTAATCTTATTGGCTAGTCATGCATAAACATCTCATATGAAATTTTAGATTTTTATATGAGATGAGTGTAAAAAAGGAAGAGAACTTAAGAGGTATCATTAATGAAAAAAATGTTAAAGATAATAGCAATGCTCCTTGTTATTGCTACCGTTGTCTTTGCTGCCGGCTGTTCCAGCAAAAAGACAGATAATACAACATCTTCAGTAGCGAGCGAAAATGTAACTCAATCTACAGCCACAGCTGAAGTCACAGCTGATAATAACGCAGTTGATAATGCAACTGAAGTTTCAGTTGACGAAAACGAAACTGAAGTTTCAGTTGACGAAAACGAAACTGAAGTTTTAGTTGACGAAAACGAAACTGACGTTAACGAGAGTGAGATTTCAGTTGACGAAAACGCAACTGATGTTGACACAACTGATGTTACAATTGACGAAAACGCATCTGATGCTTCGGCTGACGAAAATGAAACTGCCTAACTGAAGAAGTTGCGTGCAGAAGAAACTGGAATAGATTGAGTTAGCATTACATAAGAAACTGTTAGGTAGCCCTTTAAAGGCTACAAAACTCTTTTTTCGTGAATTATTAACTGAGAAGTCAACCTGATTTTATAAATTTCCCAATCGTGGAATAAATAGAATATTTTATATGAGTATGTTTCTAATTATTTCATTGTTTTATAACAGTTTCAATGACAGTTTTTAACTTACGATCATATTTTTATGGATTGGTTTACTTTTATCATCACGATTGTTATCGAGGCCAAAAACATGAAAGAAACCCTGAAAGCTTATATCGACCTCACTCGTGCCCATTTTCTTCCTGCTTGGCCTATTACTTTTTGCTCCGGGCTCATGCTTGCTTTTACAAATTACGGAGGCTTCTCCTGGCCGCTTATAATTAAGGCAGCCCTGATAGGCCTGTTTGGATTTGAAGCCGGATTTTGTGCTTAACGATTATGTAGACAGAAATAGGGACAGACTCGATGTGGAGAACACGCTGACAAAATACTGGAGGCCGTTTAAAGAGAGACCCATTCCTTCAGGAAAGATCTCTTCAAAAAATGCCTTTTTGCTATTTATTGTGCTTGCGGCAATTACTTCAGCCCTGATCTTCACCCTTCCGTACCCAAATTCACTCTATGTCTTTGTAATTATGCTGTACTCTTATGGCATTGAGGCTTTTTATCAGGTTAAAAAAAGAGACCAGAAGTACCCTATTGCGCAGCTTCTGGGCAGGACTGATTTCACCCTCTTTCCGGCTGCAGGTTATCTCTGCTACGGGCAGCCTGATATGACTGTGCTTCTCTATATTGCTTTCTTCTATCCATGGACAATGGCGCATCTTGGATTAAACGACTTAATCGACCTTGAAAACGACCTTGCCAGAGGCATGAAATCGATAACCGTCCTTTACGGCTCAAAAAAGACTATGTACTGGATTACAGGCTTTACACTCCTACATTTCCTTTCAGCTGCTTTCTTCCTTAAGCAGCTTGGAGTCATCGCTCGTTACGGTTTTCTTATAGCCTTTATGATACTTGCAGTATCAAACGTCTATCTCTGGAAAGAAAAAAGTCCTAAAGCCGGTTTGAAGATACTTCCTCTTTTCCATTTAACCCTGATAATCTATGCAATTTCGATAATTCTTGACTCTCTTTTCTTAGTTCCTTGAATATCTTTTCTTAATCGATCTTCAAACCTTTAAAAATTTAATTCTTTCTTCTGCACAGCCTCAAGGTATGGCAGCGCAGGCTTCCCCCTCCTGCACGCATGGCTTCCGGATGGAAGGAAATAATCTCAACCCCTTCACCTGCAAGCTTTTTCCTGGTTTTCCGGTCAAGGGCAATATCATAATGAAATATGATCCCGCTTTCGAGGGGAACGAAAGAACAGGCAAGCCGACTTTGCTCGGAGTCCGAAACAGGTATGATTTCCATACCTTTCTCCTGCGTAAACTTTTCAAAATCGATTCTTTCTACCGAATCTTCCGTAAACAGGCAGGTCTCTTCAAAAGCAGGAAGATAAGCAAGGGCAAGTTCTTCACTTATCCTGTTGAAAACAGTATCAGGGTGCATATAACGTCTGGCTTTAGGAATGCGGGTGTAAATAACCTCGTTGAAGTCATTCAGGATATCCGAAATGAATTCCCGGATAAAGGGATAACTGTGTCTTTCCGTATCAGCGACAAAAATCGTTTCTTTTGAGAGCAGGAGGCAACCTTCGAAAAAGCCTTCTTCTCCGTTGAATTCTTTGAGTACCGGTACTCCCAGGTTATTAAGGGCTTCCTTTACGACAATCTCCTCATTTTCCCTTGCAGGCGGACGCATTTTAGAAAGAATTGCACCTTTTCTTGAGATGACTGCAATATCGTGCAGAAAAGTAATATTTGGCATTTTCCTTATCAGTTCTACGTTTTCGTCCACATGATCTTCAAGCTCATAAACCTTGACTCCGTTTGATTCCAGAAGCTCCTGGTAACTTCTGTGCTCTTCAACGTATCCGGAAATATCGGGAACCTTATCGAAAAGCCAGTGTTTATAATTAGATTCGTTGATCAAAGAGAGTTCATCTCCTGGAGTATGAACAAGTACACTCTTCAGCTTCCCTAATTCATCACAACCGTAAGCAATGTCTAAGCTGGCTTTTTCGACCCCGCTTAATTTGTCTATCTGGCAGCCCATACTTAAAACCCCTTCAATTCGCTGTAAATCTCATAAGCGCTTTTTTGCAAGAATTATTGCGTTTGACCTATCTTCGTTCAGGAAAGAATTCAGGAGATCAAATCCGCAAATATCCAGGAATGCAATGATTTGCTCATATGTGTATTTGTAGGTAAAGCCCATGCGAATGACGTCCCCTTCCTTGAAACCTATTATCTCTGGCCCGATTTTAATCTCGGTATCCTTCAGGATATTCAGACTTTTTCGAGTCCTATACACTGCTCCTATGCTGGAATCTACTTGTCTAAGCAAAAGCTCGAAGTCGAAATCCTCAGGATCCATTCCATACTGAAGCAGGGGGTACATATTGAAAAGAGCATTTTCTCTTGAAGCATATATGCCTAAGATAGATTTCCTTGCAGATTTTGCCTCTTCGCCCGAGCCCTGAGTAGGGAAAAGGTTGGTATCAAAGAAAAAAAGATCCCCTTGTTCAAGGTTTTCATAGACAAGCTTAAGAATAAACTCAGGCTCATAATTGCAAAAAGTATTTCCCAGAATACAGAATAGAACCGGAAGGCGCCAATATCTTTTAAGAAGCGGCATTTCCTCTATGAAACCGACTATTCCCTTCTTTTCCACAGGCATGTCAATTACCTTTTCAAGAGCGATATCAACAAACTGGCTGTTTATATCGATGGGATAATAGCGTATTGATACTCTTCCGGAGGCGGGCTTTTCAGCCAGATTTTTATTACTAGGGAGCGCAGAGGGTCACGAATACCCCGACCTTCAGGTTGGGGATGAAGTGGACCCTCGCCTCTTTTTGATTCCGATCAAAATCTA
>JADGNM010000001.1 GCA_017883485.1 Methanosarcina sp. | reverse complement strand
CAATATCAGTAAACTTTGATTTTGGTCCCCGTTTCCCCATGTACGAATATATATTAGACATATTATATAACATCAATCGAATACAAATTGACGACCATATTATTCGCAGTGAAGAAAATCGGATAGGTATAGGATAACGCAAGACTAGATGAGGAGAAGAGGGGATTAGATGGCAGGTTCAAGATTTACGGATTTAAATTTATCAAAAGAGATACAGCTGGCATTAGAGGACATGGGTTTTGAAGAGACTACCGCGATTCAGGCTCAATCTATTCCTTATATGCTGGAAGGCAGAGATGTTATCGGGCAGGCTCCTACAGGAACTGGGAAGACTGTAGCTTTCGGGACTATAGTTTTAGAGAGGATAGACCCTACAAATAAGGGGCTGCAGGCTGTAATTTTATGTCCAACAAGAGAGCGGGCAATTCAGGTAGCAGGAGAGCTCAAAAAGATTTCGAAATACAAAAAGGGCATTGATATCTTACCCATTTATGGTGGGCAGCCTATAGACCACCAGATTAAAGCGTTAAAGAGAGGCGTACAGATCATCATTGGGACTCCCGGACGTGTTATGGATCATATGGACCGCCGCACTTTGAGAATGGAAGGTGTGAAAATAATCATCCTTGATGAAGCCGATGAAATGCTGGATATGGGGTTTAGAGAAGATATCGAGACTATTATGAAGAAGATTCCGGGGCAAAGACAGACCATTTTCTTCTCTGCAACAATGCCTAAAGCGATTCTGGATTTGACGAAAAAGTATCAAAGCAACCCTCAATTTATAAAACTGGTACATAAGGAAATGACCGTTCCCAATGTAGAGCAATTTTATGTTGAGGTCAAGCAGCAGGCAAAAACCGAGGCTTTTGCCCGTTTAATCGACTATTATGATTTGAAATTGTCGCTTGTATTTTGTAATACTAAAAAACGTGTGGACGAACTGGTTGAGGAACTAATAATAAGAGGATATATCGCTGATGGCCTTCATGGGGATATGCAACAGAAGCAAAGAGATGCTGTAATGTCCAAATTCAGAAGGAAAGAGATTGAAGTTTTAGTAGCAACTGACGTGGCAGCCAGAGGGATTGATGTGGGAGATGTGGAAGCTGTTTTTAACTATGATATTCCTATGGATGATGAATATTACGTACACAGAATCGGAAGAACAGCCAGGGCAGGAAAAGCAGGACTTGCGTTCACCTTTGTAATCGGAAAGGAAGTGTATCGAATAAAAGAGATCCAGAAGTTCACAAAGACTAAAATAATAGCTAAAAGAATTCCTTCTGTCAGTGATGTTGAAGAAATAAGAACAAACATGATTTTAAAGAATGTTAAAGACGTTGTTGATGCAGGGCATCTGCGAGAATTTAGCAATTTAATTGAAAAACTTATTCAGGAAGACTACACTTCTTTAGACATAGCTGCTGCTTTATTAAAGATAATGATTGATAAGGAAGGCAAAGAACTTTCAATAAGGTAGTAATTTTCCAAGCTACGAGAGTGATATTTCTCCTTCCTGTTCTTATTCAGAATCTATTTTTGTATATGTCTAATATCCATCTGCTTGGTATTGAGTGCAAATGTGCAGTATTAACTGAGTGTTCAGTAAATTTTTTATAGTCATAATTATATTATGAATTATGTCTCGTGGGCTTCCGAATTGGATAATTTATACATTGGTAGTGATTTTGATCCTCTTTCTTTTTTCCTTTTATATAAGGTGAATTTTATGAATCTATGAATATTATTAATCTGCTTTTAATACGGATCTAGATCGGCTTGTTAAATTCCTGCAATCAGTTGGTTTGCTAAACACTCAATACCATTAGCTCTGATTTTCAATAAAGGAAGCCTGGCAAGCAGGATTAAGAGGGTGACGCTGTCCTGGTGAAGCCAGTAATATGTCACCACTCCCTGTTTTTTGGCTCACTGCTTGAGTATCCGGCCTGTGCCTGTGTTTGCTTCAATATTTTGGGATCATTTTAATTCTTAAGAGTTGATCAAGTTTGGAAGATTTTGAAAGAGCCAGCCTTTAAGAGAGGGAAATCTCACATATAAGCACATGGATCTGAAGAAGCCTTACATTATTTCAGTATATACGATTCTTCGGAACGAGAAAGGTGAATTCCTACTTCTCAGGCGCTCTGAAGACTCTCACACCAATCCGGGCAAATGGGACCTGCCGGGGGGAAAATTAGAACGTGAAGAAATCCTTGAAGAAGCTGTTGTGCGGGAAGTCTGGGAAGAAACCCGGATTTCCATTGTCCCCGGGGAGATTGCAGGGTATGTAACTTTTGAGCTCCCTGAAAAAAGGGTGATTGCTATAGTATATTATGGGGGGTACATTGTCTCTGAAGTTAAATTGAGTTACGAACATACTGAATACGCATGGATCTCTCTGAATGAAATTCTCGAAATGCATACGTTGCCTCCTTATTTCAAAGATTTCTTCAAGAGGTTTGCCATAGAGGAAAAGGAACCTCCAGAGCCGTTTATTTGACTCAAATCGAAGCTAAATGATTTTTCTATTTGAGATCTTTCATTAAAATGTCTGTTTGAATTTTTTTTCTTAGAGATATTCTTATTTTTTTGAGAGACTCCTATTTTAAGTATTCATCCTCAAGTGCTTTCCTCTTTTTCCTGCTGCGCTGCCAGCTTACACCAAGGAAAAGAAGAAGCGCCAGAGCGATGAAAGCTGCTGCCTGCAGCATGGAACCGTATTTGTTCAGCAGAATGGGGTTTATGTTGTCTCTCTGCTCATACTGGGGATACATAATATCCCGCCTGTCATTACTATGCCCCAACCCAACGGCATGCCCAAGCTCATGTTTCGCAATACCTAACATTGTCGCATCCCCATACTGGACCCAGGACTTTCCCTGATAGTTTCCGGCTTCAAGCACGATATCTACCCTTACAAATCGCCCGTCTGCCACCGCGGGACTTGCATAGCCTGCCACTCCGGAAGGAGCGCCTTCGATATTCTCCAGGTTTTCCACCCATTTTATCCTGATATCGGCTTCTTTCGTGTCCACAATCCGAAAAACAGGAGTGTACTTCAGGTTTCCGTTTCCGCCTTTTTCCCAATATTCAAGAGCTTTTTTTATCTGTGCGTAATAGGTGGGACTATAATCGGCAGGCACATTTTTATCATCTATATATACTGTAATCGGAGAATGATCCCAGGGATGATCTGAAAGCCTTTCAGGACTCGTTTCAGAGGCAATCGAAGGGATAGGTAGAAAAGTTACCATCAGAAGCAGTGCAAAGCACAATCTAATTTCATGCATACTATTTCGATTAATATAAACAGCCCTCTATAATATAATCGTTTGATTTCCCTGTTTATTTAAGATCATCTCTGGAGATATTGCAGATTTCACAATTTGGATCGCAGCAGTGTCCTGGATCTTTCCCCTTCTGGTCACCGTCTTCATCTTCACCCGGAAATTCCGAGGCAAGGGCTCTAGTGCTATCGGCAAGAACTGCGGCGCTGGCAAGGGATGCTCCTATCATAATAGCATAAAATATGCTTTCTTTATTAATCCCTCTTCTTTTTGCAACCCTGATATGCATTTTCAGGCAATGGTCGCAGCGGAGGGCAGAAGCCACGCCTATTGAAATAAGTTCAACTGTATTCGGATCGAGACTCTTCAGCCCTCGCATGACGGAGTTGTCATAAATTGTTTTCGGGATAAATATTTCAGGAAAATCTTTCATGAAGTTCGTAATATAAGGGACTTCGCCATACTGCTTCCGGACATCCTCAAGGAGTTCAGGAACGGCTTTTTCAGGATCATTTTCTAAAATTTCCACAATATCCTCAAGTTCCATACGAAATCACCTTTATACATTAGCGTATAAACCGGGTCTGGACTCCATTTTCCTGTAAGCTTTACAGTTTAAAGGATAAGTGAAAAGACACGAACCCAGTAGAAATGTAAAGGGTAACTCTTACTCATAGAATCTGGGTCAAATTGCAAAACCGACGTCAGACTTAGATTTGATTTTTATCAATATATAATTTTTTATTTTTGATCTGGAAACATTTGCAAGTTCGGAAAGGATAACTCCCTCGTCAAATTCCAGATTTTCAATTTTTTCATGGAATTCGTCATAGGGCAGTTTGACCCTGACCCCATTAAGCTGAAGGGTAAGAGGGGCAGGAGAAAGCACAGTTTGGATTTCAGGGACCTGATTTTCGATCTCTTTCATGGCCCTGGCAGGAATAACCGCAAGGGGGTCTTTTGCCTGCTCTTTACGAATATTGTCAGCTATCTTTCCAATCTCTTCATTAAGCTTTTCGAGGGCGTTAACCTCTTCTGTTTTCCTTAACCTGTGAGAGGTCCTTCCAATATTTCCAACAT
Organism: Methanosarcina sp.; assembly: GCA_017883485.1. Taxonomy (GTDB): domain Archaea; phylum Halobacteriota; class Methanosarcinia; order Methanosarcinales; family Methanosarcinaceae; genus Methanosarcina. Next base: position 19,188 of record JADGNM010000001.1, on the reverse strand, counting down.
AGAGGTCCGCTCCGGAAACTTCTTCGGTCTTCAGGTCAGGGCCACCTGTCACCACAATAGGTATTTCGATACCCTCGAAGAGCTTTGGCTTCTTGTTAATAATGCAGTCACGGAAAGACCCGAATGTAAAAACCGCAATATCATGTTCATTGATAAGTCTTCTTTCATAGTCCATGGATAGGGATACCCTGCGCCCCATACCTCTGGCAAGCCCTATCATATTTGTATTAGCTCCGGGGTGGCGGAGATACTCTGCTACGTCACAGGCTGAATGAGGAAGATGATGTGAAGCAAGGGTCGGCGAAATGACTGCAATCTCCACGCCTGTAAGAGGAGCTTCTGTCATGACTCCAAGTAGTTCGTCTGATTGCTTTTTTACGATCGGGATATCCTTTTCAGGGATAAGCATTATAAGGTTGACTTCAGTCCCGGTAACTACTTTCTGAATAATGTAGCCTCCCAGATCTTCCAGCAACTCGATTAAAAGCCCATGTTTGTAGACACCGCCAGTATAAAGATAGGGTAGGAGTATTGCCATCTTACTTCTTCCCTCCCATCAGTTCTTTAAGCATTACCTCTGCCTCTTCGATCCATTCATGTTTTAATGCTTCTTCGGATGCTACAAAAATAAAGTTGTTGCCCTTATATAGATGGTATCGGACTCTGAAACCTTCCGGAGTAACCCTGATTGCAAAATCAACTAAATTTTCATGGAGCCTGTGTCTGGGATCTGCGATCTGCATTTCTCCAAGAAAAGCCGCTTCTTTCTCTGCCTTATCAGTATGTATGGCTACAGTCCAGCGGTCCGGCTGACTTATGTTCGCTTTCCCGTAACGTTCCCAGAGTTTGCCTAGAAGCTCAGGAATATATTGCTCTTTTTTGATTAAAATTTGAATCTCATGGGCAACTGGTCTCGCTTCAATATCGGCAATGTCACTTGTCGTTACTTTGGTACCCACGTTTCTGAGAATTATCGCCATTTGAAAGAGGGAATCTTCAGGTCTTAGCACTACCTTTATTCTTCCTATTGCCGGGGCAAGCTTGAGACTTGCGAGGTTGTCCTCGATAATCTTCCTGTAAAATTCCTGCTCCGAAGCAATTGCGGACTCGACAACGAAGATCTCAAGCAAATCCATCTTTTCCTCACTCCTCCACAAAGCCGGAAGCAAGCAAAGCTGCTCCTACAGCCCCAATCAGGTGGGAGTTTTCGGGCACAAGGACATCGATCTTGAGAAGTCTTCCGAGAGCTTTTGGAACTCCTTCAATAAGGGAAGAACCGCCTACAAGAATCAATGGCTCCCTTACATCCACTTCCTGCAACTGCTGCTCGTAAATCTGTTCTACCACACTGTAGCAAGCTGCAGCCGCCACGTCTTCCGGAGTAGCTCCTCTGGCAAGGGAATTTACGAGAGATTGGATCCCGAAAACTATGCAGTAACTGTTCATGGATACATTTTCGTGCATGCCTTTGACTGCCAGGGCTCCGAGCTCGGTAATATCTATACCAAGACGTTTTGCGATCATTTCAAAGAAACGCCCTGAGGCTCCGGCGCAGATCCCTCCCATTGTAAACATTCCAGGAATCCCGTCTTCAACCGAGATTGCTTTATTGTCCATCCCGCCTATATCAATAACAGTTGCCGAGCCCTTCTGTTTGTTCGCAAGATAGACTGCTCCCTTTGAGTTAACTGTGATTTCTTCCTGGATAAGCTGGGCTTTGAAATGGTTCCCCACAAGAAAACGCCCGTATCCTGTAGTGCCAAGGGCCTGGATTTCTTCCCTGGAAACCCCGGCTTCTTTCAGGGCGAGAGAGTATGCTTCTTCTGCGCTCTCAAGAACTTTCGTTGTGGGCACCCAGCCTTTACCTATTATTTTGTTGTCTCTCATGACTACTGCCTTGGTAGTTGTCGACCCGGAGTCTATTCCTGCAGTCAGTCCTGTCTGGGTTTCTCTTGTAAGGAGGTGCCTGCGCCTGACAATTGTGGTCAGGGCTTCCAGACGAGTGAGCAGGGTACCTGCGCTGGTGCGTTCGGTAAATGAATAGCTGATTACAGGAATGTTTGAATGCTTGTGAATATACCTTCTGATCTCATTGCGAACAATAGCCCCTTCGGCGCAGCGGAAACATGTGGTAATGAAAACTCCGTCCACATTGGTTGTGCCTTCGACAACAGCTTTTGCACGTGCCAGCATAAGCCTAAGGTCTCCGCTTGCGACCTCAAGCCCGAAATCCCTCCCTATAGTATCTAGCGATGCGACGTCAATCTCAGGGTAAACAAACTTCGCATTAACCTTAGCTGCGGCTTCATCAAACTCAGGCTGAACTCCGGAATATTCAGAGCCGCAGGACACCAGCGCAATTTTGACAAGTCCGGCTTCTTCAGCGCTCATTTTTTAATCTCCTGCTCCAGAGGCTTTTCCTTTTTAACCTTTCCCGTTTCTTCTTGTTTTTCTTTAGGCAGTGACTCCAGAAATGCTGCGATTTTGTTCACAAAATCACGGGCTTCTTCGTCGGATTCAGGATACTTTACTTCCAAAACCGGGACCCCTTTTGAGCGGATCAAATATTTCGCCAGTTCATTTGTGCGGCTACAGCCAATGCACCCAAAGTTAATCGGTGGGTTTTCAACTATAATTGCAGCTTCTGCTTCTTCGATAAGGGGACCTATCAGGGCCATCCTGCCCCTTACCCCTGGAGGAACTTCAATTGCAGCATATCGAAGCCCTAATTTTGGATCTTCAGGAGTGATATTTATTGGGGGAGAATCCAAGCTAATATTCGTAACTTTTTCTCTTATCTGGTTCATCATGGTAAGGGGTTTATGCCCGAAGCGCTCAACCAGGTCAGCCAGAATTAGACTGTTTATAGGGTAAATGAAGACCTTTGCCAAAACCTCACCTCGCAAGCTCTTTCTCAATAACTTTTTCCAAATCTGAAACATTAAGCCTGCATTTCTCCTTGCGTTTTTCTTTTACAGGTTCATTTGCTTCAAGTTCATCAAGTGCAGCCCCTATAGCAGGAAGCATCTTCACTTCTTCCCTTAGGAAGTGGAAACCAGGCCTAGGACCCCCTCCACGGCTTGCACGGCAACGCCTCTCGTCTCCTGCAGGAAAGCCCCTGTCTTTTACAAAAATATGATTCTTATCCAGCTGCCGGATTTTTTCAACCACTGCCTGGACATCCTCTTTCTGTCCTGTTACGATAAGTCCAAAACAGGTCTCTTTTACCGTAACCGGAAACTCTGACTCATAAATAATCATAGCTGCATCTGAAGGCAGCACCTCATCCGAACTGATTACAATGTATTTTGTAATCTCTTCTTTTTTTGTTTCCGTCATCTTTCGTCTCTCCTAAGCTTCGGGAGACTTCACCTGCGATAAGTTTATACTCAAATCCACTTAACTATTACTGCGGCTGTGTATAATACATTTACTTCGTTTATATATTATATTTATTATCTTAGTCATTATTTCATTTTTACCGTGTATTGTATTTCGGATTACTTGCGTTTTACCTGCCCAACTTCACTTATGTAAATAGCATCTCCTTCCTTGATGCCAATTAATCTCTCCGGGTCGATAATCCGGCCAATAATGTTGGTTGAGGAAAACTTCTCTCCTGTAGGTCCGAAGAGGTCGTCATCTATTAGTCTGACTCCTATGGTCCCCATTCTCTTTGCCGCCTGGTTCGTGATCCCTATTTCTCCGGCAAGTACTTTATTTGTGGGCGTATTCTCCGGAAGGATCTCTTTATATTTCACAACTTCCTTTTCTGTTTTAAAGAGATAAGTATCATCATATATCATGTATACAGGCAGCTTTCCAACTATTTTTGTTTTAAGTCCGAGAGCGTGGCGGAAGAAATCCACGGACTTCGGGGCCTTTTCAGGGTGAAGTTCGATTTCAATGAGTTGTGCTCTTGACACCGCATAGGCAGTTACTTTTGCTTCTCCAAGAATCTCCAGCGTTGTTGGCGGGTCCTGCCTGACAATTACCGCATCCTCTCCGGTGTATCCGTCCTTTACAAGTCCAACTCCTATGGAAGAAAGAACAGGCTCTGCCTCCTGGAAACTGTGCCCAAGAAGGACTATCTGAGGCGGGAGGCATTCGGCTGATAGTTTTTGTCCCTTTTCTGCAAGCTTGATGAGTTCAATGCCTCCGGTCACATGCCCTACAACCGAATGCACGAGACTTGAGGGACGTTCTTCTTTGGAGATATATATCCTGCCTGCTCCATATCCAACTGTGCGGATAGAAATGGCACCTTCGCTTCTCGGCTCAAAGTTTTCGTAAGGGACAGGCTCTCCTTTCAAGCCGTCATCCGATATGAATGAGCTGGTAATCACATCCACATCAATTCTCCCTTCACGGGCCAGGGCGTAGAATTGTTCTGCTCCGATGGGAGCGTTTCTGGAAAGCTCCACTTCAAAATAAGTAAATATGCCGTTTCCGTCTTCAAGAGGGGTAGAGAGGTCAGTTGTGCAGATATTTTCCGAGAGCTGTTCCCATTCTATAATCGGCTCGATATTCAGAATAACGTCTTCTCTCGAGAGTTTGAATAAAACATTTCTCCCGGTTACAACTGCCGCAAAAACACCGTCCTCAGGAATTCCATACTCCGCTGAATGTCTTTTTCGGGAAAAGATTAAATGAGTATTTCGGGGATCAAAACCACCGGCCCCAAAAAGAACATCGAACTCTTTGAAACTCCTGATTCCACGCGAAGGTTTAATCTCGGCTTCAAAAGGTCCAAAGGCCAGAGCCTCAGAGCTTGCCCAATGAACAGGTTTCCCTTCATATTCTTTAAAATGCTCAGCCCATAATTTTCCTGAGGGTAACTCAGGGTTATTGATCTCTATCCTGAATTCCCCTTTCGGAGTATTGATAGCGTACTCGGTAATAAGTTCCTTCCTTTTCTCAGCAGTCTCTTTAAGAATCCCTATCGCCGTACCTACATTAGAGGGAACTCTGGAAATTTTAAGGGCGTCTCCAAGGGTAGAGCCTTCAGACAAAGTGTATTTTTGACCGTTCACCTCTACGCTGATCTCATTACTCGTAATCGGCACCTCATTTTAATGTTTTTTCCATACTAAGAGGTGGCTGCATATTTATATTTATTCTGCAGCTTTGATCCTTTCTTCTTCAGTGAGATGAGAGAGTACGTTCTGAGGTTTACCTATATCTACAATCTTCCCACCACGCATAAGAGCGACACGGTCACATATTTCATTTACAAAATCCATGTCGTGAGAAACTATAACAAAGGTTTCTCCTATCTCTTCTCTAGCTTTGAGAATTGAGGTTGAGACCGATATCTTGGTAATCGGGTCCATTGTACCTGTAGGCTCATCCATGATAACGATTCTCGGTTCTTTTATAAGGACCTGTGCAAGTGCAACCCTATGCCGTTCCCCTTCACTCATCTCATCAGTCATCTTGGATAAAATAGCTTTTGCTTTATCCTCTTCGAAACCTGCAGCTTTAAGAGTTATTATAGCTTTTCGGACACCAAGCTCGAAAGGTAGGTCAAGGCTGATAGATTCGGTGAGGTTATCTATTACGCAGCTGTGAGTATAAAGGCCGTATTCCTGGTGCAGGAATCCCATATACTTTGTAGCTCGTCCTTTATTTTCCACTCCGTACTGCGTCATATCAACCCATTCATCTCCTACTCTAACCTCAACTTCTCCGGATGTAGGAGGTAGAATTCCCATCAGAATCTTGGAGGTAGTAGTTTTGCCTGCTCCACTGACCCCGACAAGCCCGAAGATCTCTCCTTCATTTACATCAAAAGAGATCTTATCTACTGCTCTTACTACTCCACGGTCTACCGAGATATAACGCTTCGAAAGGTCTCTTACCCGGATTATAGGTTCTCCGATAATGGCACTTTTTTCCTGCCTTACCATGCATGCATTCTTCATGAAGGTTGCAGAGACTTCAAGCGGGTTCCCTTCTACAACTACTTCTCCGTTTTCGAGCAGAATTGCCTTGTCCGCCAGCTGCTCAATAACTTCAGGCCAGTGGGAAGTAAGGAACATACTCATATTATAATTTCTCACTGCCTTAATCATAGCACTATGAACCAGTTTTGCAGTCATGGGATCAAGGGTACCGGTGGGCTCGTCAGCTAAAAGGAGCAAAGGATTTCTTACAAGTTGTCTTGCAAGTACAACTCTCTGTTTTTCTCCACCTGAAAGTTCCCTTGCGACATGCATCATGCGGTGATTCAGATTAACCTCATCCAGCAGCTCAACTGCCTTTCTCATGGAGTCTTGCCCCTTATACCCAATTTCATTCAGGGAGTTTATGACGTTTACAATAACTCTTTCGTCTCCATAAAGGGCAAAGGTCCGCTGCAGCATGATTGCAATTCTTTTGGCAATATCTTTCCTTATAGGGTCGTAAAGGGAAAGTTTTACGAAATCAGCTTCAAAAGCTTCAAGCGCCTCTCCACAGACAGGGCATTTCTGGCCGATCTTGCTGGGGCGATCTATGAATCCGCATTTCTCGCAGCGAGCCAGATGATAAATAACTTCACCTGAGATATTTTCAAACGACTCGGTCCCGCGCAGCACGTGCATCAGGATAGTTTTCCCTGATCCGCTTTTTCCCAGAACTCCGACAATTTCCCCTTCATTGATACTTAAATTTACATTTTTCAGTGCCTTAAGACCGTTGAGATCTACGGTTAAATTCTTAATTTCAATAAATACTGGCATAACTGTTCCTCCGCAATTATGAGCGCAATAACATTCTGGTGGCTAGTTGTTGCCTGCCCTGGCATATAACTCAACACGAAAAGCAATTATTTCAAGTGGATAATAAACTAACATAGACAATAATTTTATAAATAATAATTTTTTAGACAACAATTTTCACAAATATGAGCAACAACTAAATAAGAGTAAACATTACATAAACGTAACGCATTATTTTTTCACTGTTAACATCTGAAATCAAGCTCATCTGCCAAATCTGCGAGCTAATAATGATTACGTTTATTAAATAATTATTTTTAATATCAGTTACTGCCCTTTTTATTATCGGTTACAGTCCTTTTTACCTCTCGACTACAGCCCTTTTACCACATCCACAACCTTTATTATATTATTGATTACCACATCTGCTGCTTCTCTAAGTTCTTTGGGTCTTTTATCTCCTTGTTGCGTTGTCATTATTCCCACATCTGCCGCCCTGAGTGCCAGTATATCATTGATCCCGTCACCTACCATAATTACCTTTTCGTACTTTCTTTTTAGTTCAAGCACTACTCTCTCCTTTTTCAAAGTATCTGAATAGGCGAAGACCCTTTCCATAGGAATATCTATGAATTCAGCAAGTTGGGTAAGAGCGAAAATACCATCTCCTGATGCTATATACGTATCTATTTTCATGGCATGGAGAGTCCGGACAGTTTGCAGCGTTGTACTGAACACCTGCCCTCCGGTGCTAAGTACATATGGTATGCGTCTGGCTTCGGAGTCAACTATCAGGCCTGTTGCAAGATAAAAAATATTCGGGCAGCGAGATGCAACCATCTCCAATACATCATGCAAATCACCCATAAGAGGTGCTGTTCCTTCTATAACCTCATATGCAATCTCCGGGGAAAAATTCCCTTTTGAACAGCTTATACGTAATGAAACTCCGTACTCTTTTATAAATTCGAATAAAGACATATCTTTCCTTGAACTCAGAATTATATCGTTTGCGGTATTAAGAACAACAAGCCCGCATCCATTCTTCTGCGCGACAATAGCAGTGCTCTCTATATTCTCAAGGATATTTCCGGTACTCGCTTCTTTTGCAACCCTGTACATGTGCAATAAGGTTCCTGCACTGTCAAAGACCACTGCAATTCTCTTAATCATATACAAGTGATTAAGCCGGAAAATAAAAAAATCTTTGTGAAAACCGCGAGAAAACGATTAAAATGGAATTTTATAAAAAGGAGTAAGTTGATGAAGCAGGACTTCCCTCTTCAAGTTATTGATGCCCCTGAGAGCAGGACACCGATAAAAAATCCCAGGATTACTCCAGAATTCAGGAAGGGAAGACCTGCCTGTGGTTTTCCTTTCATCACAAAAGCATAAAGTACTGCATAGCCTGCAAGAGTGCCAAGCATTGCCCCGAGTACTGGATACGAGATTCCTCCACTGCTGTGCATAAAAACATTTGCCGAAACTACCAGCAGAGTGGGCATAACGGCATCCCCTAGACCCATGAAAAAGGCTTCACGTTTTTCCCCCTTTTTAAAGCTTTCATGCAAGAATGAATACTTCGAGTGTTTTGGGATTACGAACAGGATGGGAAGCTTCAGATCCATCATTCCCTCGGCCATGGTTATCATATGTTTTGTCTTGTATACCGAGATGGCATCATAGATCGCAAGCAGCACCAGGAGAATTACGACCGGGATAATCGAAAGGGAAATTCCTAACAGGGCACTGACTCCACTTGCAACGCAAACTCCAACAAAGTCAACCACATACCACTCGGGATATTTGTAAAGCAAGACTGTCACTCCTGCAGATACCAGAATTGAGGCAATGATAGCCTCAAGCTCGGTAAGGAACGAAAAGAGATTGAGCAGGGAGAGAAATACGTAATAGAGAGTGCTTATTATGGCAAAGTATATGAGAAGGCTAATTACCCATTTCATATCCTTCTTTATTGCTATCAAGACAAATAGGGTGAAAGCCAGGATCAATACTATATAGTAAATAGAATTAGATACCTGGGTTGGATCATCAAAAGCCTGCATCCCGCTAGCTTCCATGGGTCTGGACAAAAATAGTGCAATGATCTGCACAATCACAAGCAGTCCGGCCATATAAAGGAAAGGTAAATAATCTTTTATTGATTGTTCGCTGGAACTCAAGTATTAAACTCCTTAATTCTTAGCAATATGCCTATTTATTCCCTTATATATTTGCTGTCTCTTGACTCTCTGTCCTTTTCTGACTATTAATATATAATTCAATCTACCATGAAAATATTTTTAGGTTAATATAATTTATTTGCGGCACTCAAAAATTTTAATTGATCCATTAGCCCCAACTTCTCTATTTTAATTGCTCCCATTTTCGACAACATCGTTACATATATCCAAAATTCTTCTAGCAACCCCATTCCAGCTATGATTTTCAACAACATATTTGCGGCCTCTTTCGCCCATAAGAGTTCGGGTGTTTTCATTGAGAATTAATTTTACTACGGCAGCTGCAAGTTCTTCGGGATTCTCAGGGGGTACTGAAATACCTCCTCCAGAGAGTTCAATTAAATCTTCAACTCCTGGAATACTGCTTGCTACTATCGGCCTTCCGCAGGCTAGATATTCGTATGTTTTCAAGGCTGAAAGCCCTATTTTTAAATTCCTGCCTTTAATGAAAGGAGCAACACATACATCAGCCGCATTAATGTATAGAGGAACACTTTCGTAAGGGATCCTTCCGGTAAAAATGAACTTATCCGAAAGCCCGAATTCGGAAGTTATTTCAAGCAATTTATTTTTCATAACTCCGTCCCCGACAACAAGAAAACGAACTTCAGGACACTTTTCCAGAATTAAAGGGGAGGCATAAATCAGAAACTCGACACCCTGCCAGGCTGCAAGGTGCCCGACAAAACATACGTATTTTTTTGAATTTTCCAGTCCCAGTTCTGCCTTTGCCTGCTCTCGGTCCATAGGCTTGAATAAATCGGTATTTGCCCCATTGTTGATAACAAAGATTTTGTCTTCAGGGACAGCGTACAAGCTCACAAGTTCGTCTCTGAGCTTATCTGTGACGGAAACGATCCTGTCACAATACCTGTAATTGAGTTTTTCGGATCGGAGTGCAAGATAAGAAAAAACCTTGTATGCAAAGGACTTCGAATTCGGATTTACCTCTAACTCATCAAGAACCAGCCCGTTGACTTCGACCATTGAAGGAATTTTCAAAATTTTACATAGAACTATAGGAAAGAACGGGAAAGAATTCTGGCGGAGATAAAGCACATCAGGCCTGTTTTTTATACACGAATAAAGAAGGTAGAAGGAAAGCATGAATTCGTATGAAGGCTGTACAAGATACTTATTGTCTATTACCGGCACATATTTTATTCTGGAAAGGGCACGATTTACACTCTTCTGACCAGGCGCGAACATGACTATATTTGTATATTTTTTCAAATTTCCGAGAAGCTCAAGTATATGTACGTTTGAGCCCGATTTGGTATTGAAGGAGCCGTAAAAAACCAGGAAAATATTCTTTACTTTTTTAAACATGATTGCCTTATCAGAATATCAAAAGTAGTTAATTAGTTTATCTCATAACTTCATATATTATTTTTCTAAAGTTAAAAAACGTCGGTTTAATTTTAATCCGGGAACTGAGAATGTAACGCACTTTTGAGAGAGGTATTTATAGGATTAGCTCTCTCCTTTGTCTGTTTTTGACCTGCCCTGAGCGAAAAAAGGTAAAAATCCATGAGAGTACTGGAAGTATGTCAGGAATTTCCTAACAGGTATTATCCTCAACTTGGAACATTCATAAAGCAAAGTATTGATTCAATTGCAAACCAGAAAGTAGATGTTACTGTTGTTTCCCCAAAACCTTTTGTGCTTCCTTTTTCCACATTTCCATACCACAATTTTTCCAAACTACCGCGGATTGAGCATACCGAAAAATATGATCTCCACTATCCACGCTATGTATATGCTGTTCCTAAAAAGTATTTTTACCCTATAACCGGAATTTCATATGCTTATTTTGTTTCCGGATATGCAATCAAAAACATAAAGCCAAAACCTGACCTTATCCACGCACACTTTTCATATCCTGATGGGTTTGGGATGATAGGACTTGCAAAGAAATGGAAGGTTCCCCTTGTAATAAGTGCACTGGGCACGATAGAAAGAAAGGTTGCTTACGAGGGGTCCTATACATCAAGGCAAATAATAGAGGCTATGAATTGTGCAGATAAGGTCCTTTCTGTCAGTGAAGACCTGAAGCTCCATATAGTAAATCTGGGAATAAGCGAAGATAAGGTCAGTGTAGTTCCAAATGGCGTTGATACTGAGAAGTTCAAGCCCGCAGGAAAAGAATATGCAAGGGGCCTGTTAAACTTGCCTCAGAATAAGAAAATGGTTCTGTTTGTAGGAGCCCTTAGAAAAATAAAAGGTGTAGACTATCTGATTGAGGCCGCAAAAAATGTTGTTGATGCAAACACCGAGTTATACATGGTTGGCAGGGATGATGGCCTGAAAAAAAGCCTGGAAAAGCGAGCACAAGAGCTCAAAATTGCCGATTGCATTAAATTTATCGGACCCGTAAACCATGAGGATATTCCTCTCTGGATCTCAGCCTCAGATATCCTTGTGCTTCCTTCTCTCTCGGAGGGGAGGCCAAATGTAGTACTTGAAGCTCTTGCCTGTGAAGTTCCGGTAGTAGCTACTAACGTAGGAGGGATTCCGGAATTGATGGTCAATGGGGAAACAGGCTATCTGGTGCCTGCAAAAAACCCAGTTGAGCTATCTGAAAAAGTTAATAAGCTGCTTGAGGATGGAGACCTGAGAGTGAGGATGGGGAAATTAGGGCGCAAGAGCATAATCCAGCGGGGACTTACCTGGGAAGCCCACGCAGAAAAGACTGTGGATATATACTCGAAACTTTTGCAGGGTCCTTTTAAGTGAAGTTTGAAGTTTTTGATCGTACATGTCGTCCATTTTTATCCAGTTAATGTTTTGAGACATCTAAATGTCAGGTCGCGTCCTTGAGTTGTTGATCAATTCTGAAAAAACAAGTACTAACCTCACATTTGAGGAAAATGCAGAGAGATTCTTGTGCTCACTGTTTTCAGTAACTCGTGGACACATCGGAAAATATAAGTCTAAAGATTCACTTCACGCGGCGCTTCAAGGAACGCCGTCAATACCTGAATAATTACAAAAAATGCAGCTATAAAACTAAAGTTGCTATTATCCTCCATAGGAGTTACATAAGTCACAACTTCTCGACAGGATCTCCAATTGTTTTAGGAATGACAAGAATATATAGTCACGAGGCCAAATAATGCAACTACTCGATGAGTTACAAAATGGTTTTTATTGCAACAATTACAGGCGTGACTATAATTTCAAGTATTTCAGTTACCTATATTGTCTTTGATGATTATTCGGGAAATGGAATTATAGAGCTATTCCCAAAGTGAAAACTTGAAGTTATTTTCTAGCTATTCCTTAATCAAATGTGTATATGTATACCACTGATAATACGAATTCCTTTACCTCATGACTCTTGGACTTACTTTCTAGGAAGTTCTGCTCATTTTCGGTTAGCTTATGCTTATGGGCACCTAGAATTATCAATTTATTTTTATGTAAATCGATCATCTGTGTGTAAATGTTCGTGATATTATCTTTATCTCCCTTATTTATGATAACGGAATTTTTTGGAATTTCAATCTGATCAAAATAATATTTGTAATAATCCGTATACCCCAAAGTAACAAACGTGGTCTGGTTGTCTGAATTCTCTACTGCGTAGTTTATACTTTCTCTCCATTGCTCTTTATTTGGTGAATAAAATTGAGGAGAAACAAGAGCAAAACAAACAATACAAATAGTAAGTATGTAGGCATTCTGTTTATATCCTGACAGTTTACTGCACATTGAAACCCATACGGATATCAGGATATAAATAATCGGAGATAAAGTTAATAAATTCCTGGCGGTTAGTATAGGGGTACTTTGGGAAATTATAAAACCCGCTATTAAGGTACCTATTGCCAAATAAAATAAAATGAACAAAGGTGATTTTAAGTTCATTGCCTTTAGGGTAGATAATAGATTGCTCTTAAATTTTTCATAATCTAACGCTAATGGAATAATCATTAAAAATACAAATGCAATTAAGATACTAATTACACCCGGATATATGACCAAACCGAAAAATTGTGCGATGAGAAGCAGACCAGGTTTCTGAATCCAAAATTTCCCCCCTCCATTTTTGTTTAAAGTATTTATCATTACATTAATCCAAGGAATATATGAAATAAGCAATAAAAATTGAATCAATACCACTTTTAAGAATTCTTGTTTATTGTGGAAGGCTGCATTTAAAAACAGGTAAATGAATTGGAATTCTATCAAAAGCAGACCGAAATAATGAACGTATGCGATTAGTATACATACAATAGTATAAATTATATAGTCTCTCACTGAAGTTTTTTCGTTTGATACTATTTTCATAAAACTAAAAGTAGAAACAATAGATAACAAAATCAGGAAACTGTATGATCTGGCTTCCTGTGAATAATAAACTCCTGCATATGTAAGAGATAATAAAATGGTGGCTGAAGTAGAAACATACTGGCCAAAAACTTTCTTGGAATAGTGATACATTGCTAATAATGATAGAACTCCAGCAATTGCACTTGGTAAACGTGCGGAAATATCTGAAGTGCCAAATATTTTGAACCAATAAAACATGAATACTGGATATAGAGGAGGGTGAACATCAATTATTATATGTTCCCATAAACTAGGAATGCCACTCGATGAATATACGATTGTGTATAGTTCATCAAGCCATAAACTTTGTATATTCAATCCATAAAGTCTTATTAATGTACCAATAAGTAAGCATGCCAATAGATAAAATTTATAATTTTCATAATATTTAGGCGTAAAGCTCAACTCCAGTTGATTATTCTGTATTTTTAAATGTTGTTTTATCCCGAAATTATTTCGCTTTTTGAAATTCTTATATCACAATTATATTCATGTACAGATGACTCACTATCATACTGCTATTTCAGATTGGTTTCTTATTTTGTGCTCATTCTATAGAACTACGATGAAATTGAAATTCCTTATACTTTTGACTCCATTGGGCTGCTTGATATTGTATCAAAGATTGAAATGTTGAAAAATCTTGAATATGCGAAATCATTTCAGGATACAACATGATTTGGATTTACTTATTCCCTATAGATGGCGGAGTTAAGGTTTGAAATTCACTTGGGATTTCTCCATGAAAACTATTAATATGGATTCCACTCCTTTACTTCTGTATATGCAGGGTAATCACCATATTCGTATTTCTCAAAAAGTTTCCCCCATTCAGTTTTCATAACTTCATCAATATTCTTTTTTCCTGTGGTAGGATACCACAGTTTATCATGATAAGTTTCGGATGCAAAAATAAACATTCGGAAAATGGGGGAGCGAAATAATAAAGAATGTAGCCACTTTACATTTGATGTGCCCTTACGAATCCTCTGGTCCCATTTGATAACTGGGCTTTTACTGACTTCAAAGCCAAAATTGATATTATTAAACTCGTTTTTTTCCATCCCTACAATTTCTATCTGGTCAATGTCGCCCATTCCCAATCCCATATCGTGAGCGATGCGGATGTAATCTATTTTTTGAGGATCAAAACCCATCATCTTTGCAGCGACTGCATCTATGGCAACCTGATCATCACTTGCCAGAATCAGGTTTCCTATGTATGGAACCATTGTCCTTGGGCCAGCCCCGTTTCCACATATGGCCCCGTCCATAACTGCAAAAATGCCTTTATGAATCTCTTTCTGAATAGATAGGAGGTCTACCAGCACCTCATGAATTTTCTTATGAGCATGGTGTCTTCTTTTGGGTATAAGGCCTCCAAATGCATTTTTCATAGAACCTGTAGTAGTTGTGTGTCCATGGGTTTTTACTGTTGGGAGGTGGATAACGTTGCTTCCGATAAAAGTCTCTGGAACGATTATTTCTTCAAAAATGTCGTACATTGCAAGCATTTCAGATTTCGGACTGTAGGGTACCCACTTCACATCTGTTAACGGTCTAAACTCCGTGTCAGATTTCTTGAGGATTGGAAGCCATTTATTCAAGTAAGCTCCCTTCCATGGGTGGGTTACCACTGTTTGGTTTTCCACTCCTACAATATCTCTATATCCGTCATTTCGAAGTGTTTTTAATACCCCGTCCAGTTGCCAAGGGGGAGTTGAGCAGGCAGGGTAAAAGAGAGACCAGGAGAGGTTTATTTTTATTATTGTTTTATTCTGTTTTGGTATAAAGTTCCCATATTCTACGAGTTTCATCAATTTTGAATAATCCTTTATAACAGTATTAGGATGTGTTTTTAGCACTGCAACTTTAGACATTTTCAACCTCATAAAAAAGTTTATTTTTATCTTTCATAATTCTCTTTTTGAACAACGCATAGACTGTAAATCCTAAAATTGCTCCATACCAGAATGACCCTAGTCGGAGAATCAGGGCTATTCCAACAGACAATGCAGGAGAAATTCCATTCATAACCAAAAGACCAGATATTCCTGCTTCTGCCACTCCTATGCCTCCAGGAACCATACTTACTCCTCCTATTAAGGAAGAAAAGCTAAATATAAACGTTGCAAGCAAAATATCTATAGACTGTCCAAAGCCGATGATCACGGAATAAAGCCCCAAACACTCGAAAAACCACGCAAGAGCATTCAACAGGGAAAGTGACACCAAGACTTTCGGCGCCATTATTTTATTCATAGTTTCGTGCATCAACTGCATATCATTTGTATACTTACTGAATCTTTTTTCTAGAAATATTTTCATCTTTTCAACAACTGTCTTGGATCTAATGGCTATATAAAATCCTATGCAGATTGCAGAGAGAATAATAAGGACAGAAATCCCTTCTCTGTAGTAAAAAATACCTATGAGAGAGAGAAATATTAGACTTATCACGTCAGTAACTCTATCCATAATTACAACGGGAAGAGTTTTGCTTAATTCGTCTCCAGAAATATCTCGAATGAGCCAGCTTTTCCACACTTCACCTAACTTACCTGGAGTTACGATCATGGAAAGTCCGCTGAAAAATACAAAGAGATTTTCCTTATAATCGAGATGTACACCTGCTGTTTTAAGGAAAAGATTCCATTTGATGCACCTAATTAAGTATCCTATCGTAGTGAGAATAATCATGAATAAAAAATACTGCCATTGAAAATAAGATATTGTGAGAGATAATTTCCCAAAATCGGCATAAACTCCCATTATGACATATACTGCAATTGTAAAAAGGATAATTATCCATATTTTATTTTTCGCCATTTTTTCAGTCCCTTGGTAAAAGCATGGTTAACAAGCATTGATCGTTTTCCGAATATATCAATGTTGTTTCTCATTATCGCTTCTCTCAGATCCTCACATTCAGTGATGATGCCAGCGTTTCCGATCTCATTTCCAAAGTGAGCGTCGCTTCCAGCGACAAGTGGTAAGTCATGTTTACTAGCATATTCAACAGCCTTCTCATTGTACTTTTGGAAAATGCATCTGGAATTGAAACCTTCTATGCAGTCGATTAGACGGGCAAACTCGTCACTTGGGTTAAGTGCTGAATGTCTCATTTTATCGAAGGGATGGGGGATAACGATAATCCCATTCTGATTTTTGATCTCGTATATTACGTCTGTCAAATTTCTGGATCTTATCTCTTCTGAAAGGAAAAGTCCAATGACTTCCCCAAGGTCAGTCATAATCTCTGAACCTATTATTACCTTAAAATCTTTAGTTTCACAGTTTTTTGCTTTTAGACCCCCCTTTATCGTATTATGATCTGTAACGGCAATTCCAGAGAGATGGCGTTTTATCGCAATTTTTACAATTGTTTTAGGGTTCATCAAGCCATCTGAAGAGTAACTTGAGTGTATATGGAGGTCAAATTTTGCCATACTTTTTTCTCTTTCTATATATTTCAAGCCAGAATATCATATTTTTATATAAAGTATTCCCACTATTGCGATTGCCCATAAAACCATACAGGTTATCATTCCCTTATTCTTAAACAACATTTCCGGTTCCCCCCTGCATTTTTGGAATTAATTAGTAAAATATATCTGAATATCCCGTAAATTGTTATGGGTATCGTCACCATCATAAAGGTATTATTTGTAAGGAATGTATAAAGAGAATAAGACATAATTAATACACTTGTAACAATAGTTATCATTTTATCCAGTATCTCTGGCGAAAAATCATCAAGTACTTTACGGTGGTTACTTGCGCCATTTTCCAACAATATAAGTTCATGCCTTCTTTTGCCAAGTGCAAGGAAAAGTGCGATCAAAAAGGCACATATAATCAGCCAAGGAGAAACGAAAACTCCTATTGCTAAACAGCCCGCAACTGCCCTTATCACGAAACCAATAGAAATCGTAAGGACGTCGACAATAGCAATGTGCTTCAGATATGATGAGTAGCAAATGATCAAGAGGAAATAAGTTAAGGAAATCACAAAGAATTGAACGTTTATTAAGTAAGCCCCAGCTAAGGCCGCTAAGAGCATAAGTGCCACAAAAATGAGGGCGTGTAATACATTTAATTTCCCTGAAGAAATTGGACGATTGCATTTTTTGGGATGAATTCTGTCCCTTTCTTTGTCCATTATATCATTAATAATATACTCAGACCCAGATAATATACAGAATATAATGAATGAGAAGAGTACAATAATCAACATATGAAGATTGTGAAGGTTAGCTGAAAAAAAAATCCCAGCAAACAATACTAAATTTTTGTACCATTGTTTGGGGCGCATTGATATAATAATTTCTTTAATCATTTTTTCTCCCGTTTTATTGGGTCGTGTCAGTGAGTTATTGATTAAAACTTAAAAAACAAGTATATTACCCATTTTTGGGAGAATGTAGAGAGCATCTTGAGTTTATGATTTTCAGTAACTCGCTGACACGATCTAATTTTGATAATTTGTATACATTGTTATGACTAGACTCTTCTGAAGTTGGATCTGCTTCCCTAAACTTTTCGAAACCAACTACTATATAAAACTCCGATTATCTGAAGACTATACCACTTAATGTAATTTTGTTGGTGAATGTTTCGTCATCTTTTCGCCTCATATTATGTCGTATATTTTGGTAATATCAAACAATTAAATCCTTATAAACATTTGGTTCTATTCAAGTGCTAATTTTTCTATCTTTTGAGAATTGTCAAACGTGGTGAATAATTATTCACCTTCGGCGGATTAAAATTCCAGTTCTTAATCCTTAGGAAAAGTTCGAGGATTGTGAATCATGCTGAAACAGGGGGAAATATTTTTGATACGAGATTTAAGTTCACAAAACTTGAGCATCAGTAAAATCGCCGAACAAACAGGTTTTGACCGGAAAACTGTAAGGGAATGGAAATGGTAGTGTACCTAATTTGCTGTAAATTCAAAGTTATATTTTTGTGTACTGTAGTAATTTTGCTCTTCCGATATGGAATTTTCTACCCAATAATTTCTTGAGATTTGTGATTTTACAGAAAAATCGGCACACTGCCTCATTCAAACAGCGTATTTAACTTTATTTTTTTAAACACCTTGTATGTACTAATACAAATAATAATAATCCCTATTGTCATTAAATAGGGAGTGATAAAGTAATTCATTTTAAAAATATCTCTGACTAATCTGGTTGATACAGGTAAAATGACTGGCATATGTAGCAAATAAATTTGAAAAGAATAACTCCCAAATATAAATAATGATTTTTTTATATAGTTGTTTCCTAATAGTATTGTAGAAACTAAAAACATAAAAGGTGGTAAGGTAAATCCATATAATAAGATGTCATATTTATGTAATATATTATTTGGAAAAAGAATTGAAAATAAGAATTGTGCTGCAAATAGAATCGAAAAAATATGTAATAATCCTTTGTTATTAGAGTAGAATTTTTTATATCCAAAAAGTATTCCAAAAATATATGCTGGCATATAAATCATGACCTTAAATAGCAAAGAGGCATGATAAACATTATCTGAGCCAGGATTTAGATTATCCCAAAAGATTACATCAAATATTATCAGAGCCAGAGAAAAATAAAATAAAGTCGGAAGGCTAAAGTAATACAAGATTGTAAAACAAACAAATGTGATTATAATTAAAGCAATTAAATACCACAGAGCACTATCAACAAAATTATCCCCTGCTATTATATTTAATAAACCCTCTAAGTTTAAATTATTCCAAAAATGATTGGTACCCCAAACATTTAATTTAAAATGAAAAGTGGCTAAATAAATAACACAATATAAAGGAATAAATGCAAGAATTGTATATCCAATATAAGCTTTATACAATTTAATAAATCTTTTAATAAAATATTTACTTAGAAATGATTTAT
>JADGNM010000088.1 GCA_017883485.1 Methanosarcina sp. | reverse complement strand
TGAGATACTCAATTATATGTTCGGTAGCTTCCGAACTCAAGAAAGTTATAAATTTAAATTTTGTTTTAATGCGGACTAGCTTCAACGTGGTTATACCGGTATCAGGATCATAACCAGCTTTGAAATTCTTCAGTTTCAGGTTTGCTATATCGATCACGGATAAACCCGAACTTGCACCTACCAGAATAATTGCTTTCATCAACGGATTTGCAAACTTCAAAGCTGTCCTTATCATCTCCTTATCTGGATATTCATCGTTTGTAGGATTCATATCTCCTTTAATTTTATCATGTTGAAATATGATGTCGTAGTGCTGATAAAATGAATAGATAGGATTCAATCTTGTTTTAACTGATGTATCACGCATACCTCTTTCTTCTTTCATGCATTTTTTAAACTTGATCAGATACAGTTTTACCGACCAATCAGAAGGATATAGTTTTTTGCTTTCCTTTCTTGCTTCTGTTATCAATTCTTTAGGATTTTTACTAATACATTCAACATACATCTTCATTGATATCAGATAGCTAGATCTTGTTTTGTCTGATCCACAAACTGTATCTAACCATTTTTCTATCATAGGATCTTTTTGCAACTTGACTAATTCAGGATCTTTTCTAAGTCTAGGCATAATCTCACATTATATATTTTTTATATATATATGACTTCTGACGTTCCAAAAATTGGAATATATAAAGATCCTAATATGTTACAATCAGAAATAGATAATTTCCGGAAAAGGTTGCAAAAAGCTTCTCCCTTTCCTTGATCCCCTCAGGACCGGACAGTCTATCAAGGGAGGCTGCAGACAGCATACTGGAGCTTTCCGCTCTCAGGGCAGGTGCTGCTTTAAGGGCATCTACAAGCAGGGAAGCACTCTCATAGTTTTCCAGGGCAAAGGAGCGGTCTTCATATCCCAAATATGCCTGAGACATGAGAGCTGCAAGGACTATAAAACCTATAACAGCAAGGGCTGTGGACAGAATGTCGGACTGAGGTTCAAGGACTCCCCGCTCATCTTTGAACATTAACTTGAATGTTAGGACGAATTTGTTAGCAGCCTTGAGTGTACTGCTAATTCGATTACTGACTAAATTACTAAAAAAATTACTAAAAAAATTACTGATAAATGAGGACGCACGCAAAAGCAGAAACCCCCTCTTTGTCCTTTATATAAATAAGTTTTTTCTTTAATGAAACATTTTTTCCCGGGTCCATTACTACTTTTTTCACCCCTAACATTCGAATAAAAGCCTCAATTTCCTTATAGTCTTCTGTAAGGGGAGATACCGTACTGCCGTTGGTCCCAAATTTTGTCTGAAGTTTTTCCTGAAGAACAGATTCGTTGAAAGGCAAGATTCTGAAGGCAAAAGGCCTTACAGCACTGAAACTTCTTCCATCTGATTCGGCTTCCAGACTGACGTATTCGCCAGAAACACGTATTTTTATATTATTCCCAAAAGGTAAAGCCCGGAAGACTTCTTTCTCATTAAAGCAATATGAAATCTCCTTAAATTCTTCAGAGGATTCTTCAGAGGATTCATCAGGAGAGCCCCTCAAAACCTCCTCCTGAAAATTCGTTGCTCCTACCTTATCTACGGCATTTTTGAAATCCCAGGCAAGATAGTCCAGTTGTTTCTGAGTTTCAAAATCCTTAAAATCAACAACCAGACTAAAAAGTGCTGCAAAAAGGATAATACTTGCGAGGATCAGGGCTGCTTTCGAGATCAGAAAATCGGCCCATGCTGAATTGTCGGCAGTGAAGTTTCTCACAGAATATGTCTCCTCAATGTAGATCTATTTCATTGCTCTTTTTCAGAAATTACTACGAAAAGTTTTCCGGACTTTGATTCAACTTTTGTTGAGAGAAGCAGCCTGTGCATCCCCGAACCGAAAGATACGGGCCCATTAAATCCGGGATTTGAAAAAAAGGCTGCCGAAGAATAGAAACTAGTTTTTTTCCCGAAGCGGATGCAATAATTACTCGCATCTGCAGGCCAATTGCCCTGCCGCCCTGGTAAAGTGCCGAAGTCTACTGCAACTTCTTCAGGTAAGTTGAACTCCATGGCGACTTCACTTCCTCTCCCTCGCAGTGAAAGCTGCTCAGCGGCAGCTGTAAGCTTTGAGACTTCATCCAGAGCCTATTTTTCCGTTACCCCATCAAGGAAATCATAAACAGAAACAGAAGAGATCATTAAAAGTACAGCAAAAAGGATGCCTGATAATGTTAACCTTAAAGGGAGTGAGCAAACTGCAGATTCGTCAGTTTCAAACGGACAGATTGAAACTAGGTTTTTATCAGGCATATAACTACCTCCTCAAGTGTAGAACTACCTCCCACTCACAAACTCGCTAATATTTTTGTGCAGGTAAATAAAACATTTAGTCTGTTTGACTATAAAAACTTTATCTTTTTGGAAAATCGGCAAGTATGATAATAGAAACTTTATATAAATAAGAAAATTAGATTCTTAAAGATACAAACTCAAAAAGTCAAAAATAAACGAAATCAAGAGTAGCGCTTCTTCGATTAATTAAGCGATCCTCGATTAATTAAGTAAGAAATAAGGAAAAAAACAAATCCCTTAAACTAAGTTTAAAGCCATCCGAATAGTATCTGGAACAATCCTGCTGCATTTACCTCTACCGGAGCCTGCAAGACATCGGAATATTTTGCATCACCTTCAGGAGTTTCATACTTCAATGCAGTATCTATTCCATAAATCTTGGGTACAGCTGCGCTATCTGCCTTAATTTTAACATGTGCAACAGCCGTACTGCCCGGAGCTATAGTTGATAGGTATGCCATACTATCGGTTGTACTTAGAGGATCAGCCGGATTGATTATGGCTTTGACATTTCTTGCCTCTTCCTCACCCGTATTCTTGATCGCTATATCAATTACTTTTTCTCCACCAGGATACAGGCTGCCTGTAGTGTTTACAATCTCAAAATCAGCCTTATTTTTGACTTTTATTTTTAATGTCTGGTTCTGGGCCATCATTCCATACCAGTGGTTCACATCATAGGTCTGGGCAACAGCATTTGGATTCAGAATCTGAACGTTCTTCT
This sequence comes from Methanosarcina sp., assembly GCA_017883485.1. Classification (GTDB taxonomy): domain Archaea; phylum Halobacteriota; class Methanosarcinia; order Methanosarcinales; family Methanosarcinaceae; genus Methanosarcina. The sequence continues at coordinate 5,905 of JADGNM010000088.1, read as the reverse complement.
GGTAATCATAAGAGAGGTTCAAGTAGAGGTTATACTCTCCTGCCTTTGCCTTTTTATCCATTTTTATATCAAATTTTGCCGGTGCCAGTGCATTTTGTCCGCTTTTTATGGAACCTATCTGCTGGCTGACGGATTTGACTTCAATAGGGCTGCCCGGATCTGTTGAAAGAGAAGCTACTACGTTTGTGGCATCCACTACACTGCTCTCCAGTTTCATTTCTGTCTGGGCAGCATAAATTTCATCCGAATCATAAGGAGTTTTGTCATTCTTGAGTCCTAATAATTTGCCTTTGTTCATCACATCGATATTCAAAGTAACTGTTTGATCTCTATCGAGCTCATTGCTGCCAATGAGGTTGGCGCTAAGATCGGGGCTGCCATATACGTTATAATAATTTGTTCCAAGATCGAAACTCTGGGGGATACTATAAGAATCCGGCGTACTGTAAGCGCCTGTTGCGCTTGAGATCATTAGAATAAACAGTGAAAAGAATATTATCATTTTTTTCATTTTATGCTTCCCTCCTGAAAAGACGGACACCTAAAGTGAAAGTAATAAGTGCAAAGAGAATGAGTACAATCAAATCGGTAGATATAGCGTTCAAACCCTGGCCCTTGACCATGATAAAACGCATAGCATCAATTGCATATGTCAGAGGCAGACAATAGGCTATATAACGCATCCAGTTAGGGGCAGAACTCAATGGAAAAAATACACCTGTCACAAACATGGATGGCATAGTAATCAGCATGTTTAATTGAAAGAAAGATTCCATATCCTCTGTCCTTGCCGACATGACTATCCCCATCCCTACGCCGCCAAGAGTGAAAATAACAAGCACTATAGATAAAAGAAGCCAGCTACCTTTCATATTAAATCCCAATAGAAGATATGCTGCAAGTATCAGGATAACAGCTCTGCTTAATTGCAATATTAATTGGTATATCGTTTTCCCGAGAATTACAGATCTCTTGCTTATAGGCGTCATTAACATACGCACAAGTGTACCATCTTCTTTTTCTCCTGCAATCGCAGAACCCGTGGTTGCTACGGAACCCATAAACACGGTAAGGGCTATAACACCCGGTGTGAGGAAGTCCAGATATTCCAGATAACCGTAAATACTGGGAATCTCCAAGATGATTGATCCCTTTTTTGCCACCAGCTCTCTCATGAAATTTACAATTATGCCACTTGTGGTAGTATCTGAAGAATCTATCAGAAGCGTCAAAGTCGTACTCTCATTTTTCGCTACTCTTTCGCTATAATCCGATGGAATAATAAGTGCGCCTTTATACGTTCCGGCGTCTATTTTACTCTTAGCCTCCGACTGCGACATGTCCTTTGTGTAGGTTACCGAGAACATCGGTTTTCCATCGAATTTGGGTGTATAGCTTCCGATTTCCTGAACAAGGGAACTGGAGGCTCTGCCTGTGTCGTCATTGATTACGAGAATGGGAGCGTTTTTTACCGTGCCGCCCATTCCGAAGCCAAAGAAGACTATCATGATTATAGGGAATAACATCAAAGGAATTAAGAGAGCTTTTTTTCTGGAAAGTATTACGAATTCTTTTTTCGCTACTATCAATGAATCCATAAACTCAGTCTTAATTGTCATTTAATCACGTACCTCTTCTCCCGTAAAGTGTATAAATACCTCTTCAAGATTTTTACCCCTAGTCTTCTCCTTTAAACTCTCAGGGTTATCCAGAGCTACGATTTTACCCAAATTCATTACAGCGACCCTGTCACAGAGATTGTCTGCCTCTTCCATGTAATGGGTTGTAAAAATCAGGGTTTTTCCTTCTGCGTTGAATTTTCTGGCAAGTCTCCAGATAGCCTGCCTGGTCTGGGGATCAAGACCAGTTGAAGGTTCGTCCCAGAATAAAATTTCCGGATCGTGTATTACTGCAGAGATTACTGAGAGGCGCTGCTTCATGCCGCCTGAAAAGCCTCCCGTAAAACGGTCGGCACTGGTTTCAAGACCTACAAGTCGCAGATAGTTATCGATTCTCTCTTCCATAACCTTTTTTGGCACATTATAAAGGTTACCCATAAGTTCCAGGTTTTCCCTGGCTGTGAGGAGAGGGTAAAGGCTGAGCTTTTGAGGGACTATACCTATGAGTGGTCTAATCTTGTCATCCTCTTTTTCAACATCAAAGCCTGCAACTTTTACACTGCCGGTTGTAGGTTTTAATAATGTGGTCAGCACTGAAAATGTAGTGGATTTGCCAGCTCCGTTTGGGCCTATCATTCCAAAAATTTCTCCTTTGAATACATCGAAGCTGACATCATTCACTGCGGTAATTGTCCTTCCTCTTGACTTAAAAATTTTAGTAAGATTCCTGACCTCAATAATTGGTTCCATTTACTCACCTGGTCGTCACATCATCGACCTTTATGATACCTTTAGTAAAAATGTCAATAAATCTCTCAATCTCTTCATCACTATTACCCAAAAAACTATTACCCAAAAAACGGTCACCAAATACGTCTCTTAGTAAAGATGTGTAGACAAAATAACTTACAAAAGTTAGTGCTGCTGATCTGGAATTGATATTACGCATTTTCCCGTTTTTTATTTGCAACTCAAAATATTCGCTAAGAGGCTTTATATTCATTTGAAGAAAAGATGATAGAGCCTCAGCGACTTCAGGTCTCCTTCTCCCTTCTTCGAACAGCATGTGCATGAACATATGGGTTTTATTATCTTTTTTTCTATCTTTCATAGCCTTCGCAACATTTTTTCCAAGAATACGAAGCTCTGTCTCAAGGTCTATATCTCTTTGTACTTGGAACAAAACATCCAGAGATGAAAAAACAGTACGATTATTATTTAACACCTCTTTCAACAAGTTCTCTTTTGACTTAAATTTTCGGAACAAAGTCACTTCGGCAACATTTGCTTCTTCAGCAATTTTGCGAGTAGTCGCACCTGTGTATCCTTCACTGGCAAATACCTTCAAAGCTGCTTCCAGGATTCTTTGTTCTGCATTCATCTGGCTGTAAGTAAGTAATTACTTACATATGAAGATTTTGGCCGACTTTGATGTGACCTTCCCATCTCCACAACCGATATCTAGGATGTATTCATTTCCCTCAACCTTCAACCCTGAAATAACACCTTCAGCAATGCATTCCTGAGCTGACGAGTGCTGCTGATAATCTTCCGGATTCCATCTATACATGAGTTCCTCATTTGATCAAATCAGTAGGTTTTGCCTGGAACCTTTTCCTTTTTAACCCATTATGAGCCAACAAGCTGATTATCCAGCTAAAATTTTTATAAATCAATAATTTCTATAAATCAATTTTATTAGGGTGTTTGTTCCTGTCCCTCTGTCTTTTTCAGCACCTCGTGGAAGTGCTGATTGGCAAAATGAATATAGGTATCCTTTGGTATAAGTTCGCGACTTACTCTGTCGAGTGTATATTGGGACATATTACCGTCGCGAATAATCTGGCGGCCAGCATCTTTTGCTGCCTCCAGTACATCCTCCACAGGAGCACCCATTTCAATCATCGATCTAAGGGCTGGGCCGTGTGGTCTGAGAAGAGCTCCTGCAAATTCCGCTCCGGCATTTTTAGAGTAGGCTTTTATATGAACCAGTAAGGGATCAAAATTATCCATCTCCCAGAAGCCACAATTGGAGACAAGTACAATCTTCTTACTCTGATTCCATTTTTGGCGGCGCAGGTGCCTTATGTGGCCTTCACGGATCTCAAAGAAAGGCTCTGCTCCCGGCACAAGTCTATCCATCAACATCTTCATAGGCCCGGTGATTCCGTCGCAGTAGACGGGTGATGCCAGGATCAGGATGTCCGTCTGAGTTATTTTTAGAATCAACCAGGACATATCATCTTTGTGAATGCATTCACCCGGTGTTTTGAGCCAGCAGCTTATATCACCCTGACAGGGATTTATTTTGAGATCACTTGTATAGTAGAGTTCTACCTCAGCTCCTGCTTCTTTCATACCTTCAAGAAACGGATTGAGAATCAGAGCAGTATTTCCTTTCCCCTTACGTGGGCTGGAATTGATCGCCAATGCTTTCATAAAAATCTCAACCTCCAGACTTAACTTTTCGTCGAAGTTACTCTTCCTCCGTTTTGTCCACATTCTCGAGAATTTTGAGGGCCAGTTCCCTGATGTCGTCCGCTTTTACGATAGCAAGGCCTCGTGCCTCATCTCCGAGGACCAGCAATAAATCTCCGGGCTTTATCCCAAAAATTTCTCTTGCTTCTTTAGGTATGACAATCTGTCCTCTCTCTCCAACCTTGACGCTGCCGAACATGTGTCTACCTTTACTTTTTACTGGGATTTCCATCTTTCAAGTCACCTACTCACGGTCATTTAAATCATATAAATCATTTAAATCATATTAATATGATTTTTCATATTTAGCTATTTCGGTCTTTTTGGAGAGCTCTGATTGCTATTCAGGCTATTTTCATTAGAAAACTCAGACAGTTTGCGATTTTTGTAATATTGAAGAGGTAGTGCAATTAAAGAAGTTTGCGCGATGGCTGTATACCCTGGGATTAATAAGAGTAAGGAAGTTAATTACAATCAGTTTTAGAGGTTCTTTGGTATAGAATAATATCGAACACGAGTATTCGCAGAAAACTCAAAAAATAAGAAGTACAGTGAAACTTAGTTTAGGCAACCGTATTATCTATCCAGAACCTGTCTTCCCACCGAGCGTAAGCTCGGGCCTTTCCGAGAGACTGAAAAAAAGGAAAAAAGAAAAAAAATTTAACATCGATAATTCTTAGCCTTCAGCTCCTAAAAACCTATATGCTGATACCCATTATTTTCTACTTTTTTTGATAATTATGATAAAGCCGCACTGCGTGCGTGACAATTTCCGTTTAAGATTCTAATAATGTTGCTCTGGTTCCTATATCATAACCTAAATAAATGGCTTTACGGATAAGTTCTTCAGTATTTCGGCGAGGCCTAAAAGAAAAATTAATTTATAAATACTCCAATAAATTAGTCCACTTGAGCGAGCAAAGCGAGCGAAACGGACCTCGTGCTCCCGAAGCGAAATTCGGGCAATTAATCATGAGTTAACTATATATATTTTATTGGCTGACGAAGACTAACATAACCAGCTTTTTTGTTTTATCTGGCTCAATAAGCATAAAACAAAGAGCAATTATTTTTATTTAACTGTTGAATTCAGGTCGATTCCGGATTGTGCTTTCATGGAAAACTATGCTAAATGGATAACGAGCTCAATTTTGATCAGTATACTTTCGATCGCAGTCATCCTTATCGTCACTCTGGATAAGAATACGGTTGCGGTTGTCAGGGAGATTCGGCCAGAATACATATTAGCTGCGCTTCTTATCCACATATTTTCCTTTGTCGTCTGGGGTATGCGCGTAAGAGTAATGTCGTCTGCACTCGGGCATCAGATAAATCTTCTAAAGGCTTCCGAAATCGTAGTTTCCGGTACCTTTGTTGCAGCTCTTACTCCTTCTTCCATAGGCGGGGAGCCTCTAAGGATCCACCTTCTCAGACAGGATAAGATGCCTCTTGGACAGGCTACAGCTGTCGTTGTGACTGAACGCTTACTGGATACTTTACTTATTCTGTTAGCTGTTCCGTTTTCTTTATATCTGTTCCGCGGTATGCTGTCAGATTCCCGTCTTGATTTAGTGCTATTGTTAGGAGTACTCTTATCGGCAGTCAGTCTTGTCCTGATGCTCGGTGCATTGCTGCAGCCTCTCCGTGTTAAACTTGTTATAAATAATCTGCTGAAGTGGATGATCGAGCGCTATAATGGCAAAAAAATAGGAAACAAACTGTATAGCCTATCTAAGTCAATTGATGGGATAATTGATGAATTCAATGAAGGTGTAAATCTCTTTTTCACAGATGGGCGTGCAGGTCTA
>JADGNM010000087.1 GCA_017883485.1 Methanosarcina sp. | reverse complement strand
GGACAATTACAAGAGATCCTAGAGAACATTTAATGGTTTAATGGAATATATGAGGGCTAAACTGAATACAGAAGAAGGAACGGAACAGTATCAGAAAAGAATGTGTACCGTAGAACCTGTATTTGGTCAGATGAAGCAGGATAGAGGATTTAGGGAATTTCTTTTGAGAGGAAAAAGAAAGACAAAAATTGAATTCCTTATGATGTGTACCATGCATAATATAAAGAAAATAGTAGATTTCATGAAGAGAAAAGGTAAAAGCCTGAAAGAAATTCTGAATATGATAGCTGGGGGAGGAAGTCAGGGCTGGAATGAAAGGGGAATTCTAGCGAGAGTAGCAAATATGTTATGTTGATAAATTATAATTGATGAATTCCTGTCAAAATGAAAGAAATATTGAAATGAAGTATTACCCAATTGTAGAATTCAAAATGGTTTTGATACAACCTGATAAGGAGTATTTTAGATCTGGCAGTAAAAAATAAATATTAAATACTGGTTACCAGTAATAATAACCATAAACAGAATAAATTTTTGAAGGCAGATTATGAAAAATTATCCAGAAATAAATTGTTTGCTACAGGAGTGCAGGTAATGGCTAAAATTTCCGTGATTGGTGCAGGAAACGTAGGAGCGACTACAGTCCAGCGGCTAGCTGAACTCGAACTTGGTGAGATTGTCATGACGGATGTTGTTGAAGGGCTACCGCAGGGAAAAGCCCTTGACCTGATGCAAGCTGGGGCAATAAAAGGTTATGATACTTCAATATTGGGAAGCAATGATTATTCGGATATCGCAGACTCCGATCTTGTAATTGTTACAGCGGGAATAGCCAGAAAACCTGGGATGAGTCGCGAAGATCTGATCAAAACAAACTCCAAGATAATAGTAGAGGTATCCCAAAATATTGCAAAGTATGCACCGGAATCCGTTGTAGTAATTGTCACAAATCCGCTTGACATTATAACTTATGTAGCTATGAAATCAACAGGTTTTGAGACAAAAAAAGTATTCGGAATGAGCGGCGTTCTGGATGCCGGACGTTTTGCAAGCTTTATTGCAGAAGAGCTAAAATGCTCAAGAAAGAATGTGCAAGCAATGGTTATAGGAGGACACGGCGACCTTATGGTGCCCCTTCCCCAATATACCACGGTATCGGGAATTCCACTTCCGGACTTGCTTCCTGAGGACACGATTTCCAGGCTGGTAGAGAGAACAATAAACGGGGGAGCCGAAATTGTCGAACTTCTTAAACAGGGCAGCGCGTTTTATGCACCCTCTTCAGCTATCGTGTCTATGGCTGAAGCTGTCATTAAAGACTCAAAGAGTGTGCTTCCAGCCTGTGCTTATCTTGAGGGACAATATGGGCAGGAAGGGATTTACTTCGGTGTGCCCGTAAAGCTTGGAGCGTCCGGAGTCGAAGAGATCCTTGAACTCAAACTCGATCAGGACCAGTATGAAGTCCTCAGGAAATCATCAGAGTCTATTCGAAAAATATTCTCGCAGATAGAAGTTTAACAGTACACAATATAAGACACAAAGGGTCTGCTCATAGGTAATTTTAGAGTTTTACCTGTGAGCTAAAAAGTTTATATAAGTCTATCCTATCTCACTTAGAGGGAACATTTTATAATAAAGTAATAATAAAATATACTATAAATTTATCTTTACCGGAAAAGGTGACACAAGATAGTAATTATGAGATTTTAAGACTGTAAAGTATATAAGTATGCTTTTCATATAAGGTTAAGAAATAAACTTAAATTAATTTACAAAGCAGGGATATAATGCGCGCAGAACTTACATCACTCTTTGGTTTAAACGTATACACAAATACCGGTGTCTATGTAGGAAAGTTGCAGGATCTTGTAATCGATATAGAGGAGCAGAAAATTACCGGGCTTGCCATTTCGGATATTAACAGGGAACTGTTTGACCTCACCACCAGAGGTGTAATTATTCCTTATAGGTGGGTTATAACTGCGGCAGATATTATCATTATAAGAGATATTGTTCAGAGATATAAAAAGCAAAAAGAAGACTGACAAATTTCGAGATAAATGAAAAACCGTGAAATCTTTGCTGAAATGCGCTGTATCCCACCTGTGGTCGTGCGCGCTGATGGAAGGAATTTTAGAAATACGCTCTCAGGATTGGGCTTTAAAAAACCCTACGACCAAACCTTCGCCAGGGCATTGGCGGATACTGCCGAACTTTTCATAAAAAAGAGCGGTTTAAGCCCCCTCTTTGCCTATACTTTTTCGAATGAAATCAGTTTTCTATTTATGGAACTTTCATTTGAAGGGAGGGTGGAAAAAATTGATTCTATCGTTGCAAGTTTTCTTTCAAGCTCTCTTACAATAAATTTGCGGCTTGAGGAACCTGCTGCTTTTGATTCCAGAATAGTTGCTCTTCAAAAAGAGGAAATCCCTGCTTATTTTCACTGGAGGCAGCTTGAAGCCTGGCGCAATTTTGTGACATCCTGGGGCTACTATACCCTGATAGATGAAGGAATGGATAAGGATGAAGCTTCGAGATACCTGAAAGGAAAAAAAGAATGGGAGATCCATGAAATGCTTTTTAAAAGAGGTATCAACCTTGCGACACTTCCCGCCTGGCAGAGAAGGGGAATTATGATTTACACAAAGGAATATGAAGTCTCCGGCTTTAACCCTATCCTGGGTAGAGAGGCAAAATCTCAGCGCAGGAAAGTCGCCCAGAACTGGGAAATTCCGAATTTCAAATCTGAAGAAGGAATAGTACTTTTAGAGAAACTTATTAATAGAAATTAAGTTTTTGAGAATAGTGAAATAAAAGTCAGGAATGTAGAGGCAATGGACAGACTCGAACTTATAAGAAGAAACGCTCAGGAAATTGTAACCGAAGAAGAACTTCAAGAACTTCTTAAAAAGAAGGAAGCCCCTCGTGCCTATGTAGGATATGAACCAAGCGGGAAAATCCATATGGGGCATGTCCTTACAGTAAACAAGCTAATTGATTTGCAAAAAGCCGGATTCAAGATTACTGTCCTGCTCGCAGATGTGCATGCTTACCTGAATAAAAAGGGTACGCTTGAAGAGGTCCGGAAAATTGCAGATTACAATAGGCGCTGCTTTATTGCCCTCGGGCTTAATGAAGAGAAAACCGATTTCATATATGGATCGGACTACCAGCTGGGAGCCGAGTATGTGTTAAATGTTCTTAAACTTTCAAGGGTAGTAACTCTTAATAGGGCACGCAGGAGCATGGACGAAGTTGGGCGTGCTATGGACGACCCGACTGTCTCCCAGATGGTATATCCCCTGATGCAGGCTGTTGATATTTCCATGCTCGAAGTCGATGTCGCAGTCGGAGGCATTGACCAGAGGAAAATCCACATGCTTGCCCGCGAGAACTTAAAGAGTCTGGGATTTGAAACACCTATCTGTATTCACACGCCGATTCTCCTCGGATTGGACGGAACCAAGATGGCTTCCTCAAAGGATAACTTCATCTCCGTGGACGATACTGAAGAAGAGATATACAAAAAAGTCAAGAAAGCCTACTGTAAAATCGGGGATATTGACGAAAACTCGATTCTTGCCCTCTTCCGCTATCATATATTTCCAAGATACGAAACAGTTGTCATAGAAAGGTCTGAAAAGTTCGGTGGGAACCTTACATACGCCAGTTACTCCGAAATGGAAAGCGCTTTTGTGGCAGAAGACATCCATCCTATGGATTTGAAAAATTCAGCCGCAAAATACATAAATGAAATACTGGACCATGTCCGAAAAGTTCTACTATAAGAAATGGAACCTGGCTCTCCCAGGCGGTCTGATAGTTAAGGCAAGGTATATATTCGTATAAAAGGGAAGACATCTTAATAATTAAAAGACCTTAGATAAAATATTATATAGCTATAGGTCATAGAGTGCTTGAAGGGTTGTTTAGTTTTCCATGGTGCCTTTATGAAATATATTTACCAGGACTCTACGGAACTGCCTGTACAGCGGGATTTCATCGAGGATCTGAAAACATTCTTAGATATAACTTCCAGAGTGATCCCTCTGGAGAATTCCATAATAGAAATTAAGTGCGAGCATAAAAAAGCTCTCCGCGAGTTAAAAAATAGAATAAATGGAATGAATAAGTTTGAAGAGAGGCTCGGCTTAATGCTTAAAAGATTAGTTTATGAAGTTGATATTGAGGATGTCGTACCCTGCGCCAATACAGTCCTCCAAACCTGCAGCGAAAAACTCGAGAAGAAACGGGAAGTTCTCGAAGCCGAATATAGGAAAATAGAAGGTGGAACTTCTCATGAGTATAGAAAATTTGAAAACAAAATCCTGGAAGTTCTTACTCGATATTTAATCTCAGGAGTCTACGGAGCTGAAAAGAGATTTGAGCTTTCCAGCGGTGTAAATGGCATTATAGGGAAGATGGAAGGTTCGGTTTCAGGCCTTCAGTATCATTATAAAATAGGGTTTGCAGAAGAGTCTTTGACAGTAGAGAAGCTTGTTGGAAACTTGAGCCTGCCAAGCTGGATACACGCAGCAGGCATCCTGCGAAAAGAAGAAAAGATAAAAATGCAGGATCTTTCCGAGTTTATTGTAAGTTCTCTGGAATATGACAACCAGAAAAATATTCGCCTAATCGTTGAAAGTAAAAAAGCAAATAAGAAATTCAGAATAGAAGGCGAAGAAGGCAGATATTTCGTATATGAGGATGATAAGGAAATTACCGCTGACAAAGAACTCAGCACTTTTGTTGATATTGAAGGACTGGCAAAGATCCCGGAAAAAGTTCAGGATTATCTCAGGACAAGTATTCGCACTTACATTCTTTCGAAGGTCCTTCTTGATGAGGAGGACGCAGTCTCCACAAACCAGGTCTTTGACTGCCTGAAAGTAATTGCCGAACAGTACGGTGTAATTGTTCAGGAGTGTCTGGCAAAAGGACACAACAAAGAAGAGATAACAATCAAAATAGAAGAAGCTGATGGGACACGGACCGAAAAGTACCTATCACGAGCAGAAATCTACGCCCAGCTTGCAGAAGTCGGAAGTGAAGGTGTAGAGATTGCCGGAATACTCGGAGTAGACAGCAGAGCTCAAGTCAAAGACAGAACATATCTGATTGTCTGAATTCGATTCTCTCTTTACTTTTCTTTTTAATGGCATATTTCCTTTTTAATGCCCTATTCTAGATTCTTTTTACTTTCTATCATTTAAAGTTTAAATTTATCTAAATATGCATAAATTAAGGGAGTTAAATATAAAATCAAAAGCATAATAAATTTATAGTGCAAAGGTGTATCTCGGGTTAGATGTTAAAATGTCCTTGATCAAAAACTTGTTGGAAGATCTTATAAGTATTTGTATGATCCATTCGATATTGAAAGTCCCTCAGAATTAAGATCAGGACTCTACTCTGGATGTACAGTTACTTGTCAATTAATTACCGATTTACGCGCCGTTTCGGTTTATGGATATGAGGGCGGAAGCTGATGAAAATGAAAGCTGATTTTCTTAATAATATAATCTCTGTATTACTGATATTACTAATAATTCCTGGAATTGTACCCGGCATAGCATCTGCTTTTGATGGACAGCTAGGAGATGATGGAAATAGTACACTATTTTCCGATCTTAGAATAGAAAAACTCTCCAATGACCCAAAAGTCCCGGAACCCAATAGTGATGCCAAAGTTATTGCAATAGTAAGTAATAAGGGAAATATAGCCTCAGATTCAACACACCTGGTTTATACAATTGCTGGTGTAGAGAGTGGGAGTACTGAGGATGTTGAATCCATTGGGCCTGGTGAAGTAGTAGAGATTTCTCACACATGGACAACTCCTGACAAAGATGGAACTGTAACAATAACGGCATCCCTGGAAGGCGTAGAGAATAGCCAGGAAGAGACTTCTGTGAAGATAAACACCCCACTTCCAGACCTGATAATTCAAAATATCGTACCGGAACCAGCCAATCCTCAGGAAGGAGAGCCTTTAAATTTCTCTGTGAAAGTGAAGAACCAGGGAGCAGCTGATTCCGGAGCAGCACTGGCAAAGTACTACATTAATGAGGTTCCCGGGCAGGATATCGATATTCGGCCTCTTGCAGCAGGAGATAGCACAACTGTCGAATTTTCCCTGCCTCCTGATCAGGTTAAAGAAGGGAAGATGGAGGTAAGAGTAGTTGCTGATTCCGGAAACACTGTGATTGAGAGTAATGAAGTTAATAATGGACTCCCAAAAACCATAACAGTGAAAAGCTTGCTTCCGGATCTGACTATAGAGTCAATTTCTTTAAGCACGGCGACTCCAAAAGTAATAGAGAGTATTACTTTCACAGCAACGATAAAAAACAATGGACCTGGAGCCTCACCTACCAGCAAGCTAAATTATAATATTATTGGAAACAACGAAACCGCCAGTAGTCCACTACCCGTACTCGAACTTCCCGCAGGTCAAACCACACAAACTACTTTTTCCTGGACCCCTACGAATGAAGGGAATATAGAAGTAACTGCACTGGTAGATCCGGATGCTGTTGTGCCTGAAAGTGATGAGACGAACAACCAGCTCACAGTAAATGCAACCGTCACCAAAGAAAGCACTTCAACAGACGGTGGGGGAGGAGGCAGTTCCAGTTCAGGCAAGTCCAGTTCCAGTTCAGGAGGCGGCATTGGAGGCAGTTTTTCCAAAGAGCCAGTCAAAAATGTTGCTTCCAAAGAGCTTGCCACCAGGAATGTCGTAAACGGTGATCATATAAGATATAATTTCTCGAAAAACGCCACATGCGTCATGTATATCGAATACTACGCAAAAAGAACATTCTTGAGGACAACAGCAATTGTAGAAGAACTCAAGAACAAATCCGCTTTTGTCCCGGAACTTCCTTCCGGAATAATTTATAGACATGTGAATATCTGGGTAGGCGATAAAGTAGAAGGACTTCCTACATCCCTTGAAAATGGGTTAATAGGGTTCAAAGTTGAAAAATCATGGATTAACAGTAACAGTGTCAACGAATCCCTTGTGACCCTTCAGAGGTATAATCAAAGTTGGGAGCCGCTCTATACCGAAAAGGTCGGAGAAGATAATAATTATTCATATTTTACATCTAAGACGCCAGGTTATTCCTTCTTTGCAATAACCGCATATGCAGGAGAAGCAAATAAAAATGAAACTCAAATCGGAGCAAAACTGCAGGACACTCTTCTGGGAAGCCTGGAAAGTGCAGGAAAGGTAGCTATAAATGAGAGTGGAAATAAAAGTAAAGCACAGGAAGCAAGGGAAGTGGCCAAAACACTTATGGCAATCGTTCTGCCCCTGTTCCTGATCTGTGTAGGATACCTGGTATTTAAGAAAAAGATATAAGAAAGCTTCTTTTTCTTAATCTATTTTTTCATACTTCTTCAAATAGTCAATTAAAACATCAAATTGCTCTATTTTCTTCCAGAACAGCCCCAAGCACCGAACCGATGATCCCTACTACAGCTGAATGAGCTACAATAACCAGTGTTATTATAAACGTAGAGGCAGCTATGAATCCACCAAGGACAGGAGCACCTCTCAGTATTGACCCAAGGATTCCTCCGAGAAGGATTCCCGGAATAATCATGAATATTGTCATCAGAACTCCAGTTTGAAGGCCTCCTCGAAAACCTCCGTCTGCATAATAGCCGGCTAAAAGACCGCCCAGTAGAGGGGCTATTACATTTACACCCGGAATGAAATAAAAGATAATAGTACAGACCATACCTATTAGTGCGCCAGCTATGGTTCTAGCCATTCATCTTACCCCCAATTTTAACAAATAAAATTCCAATTATACAATAATAAATTTAATTATTCTTAAATATATAGTTGCGCACTAAGAAATTTACTTTCTGGAAGGAAGAAACCTGTTTTTGGATTTCCGGTTTCTTTTACTGAGTTCAAAAATAGAGCTATCGTAGTCGTTCTTAAGTTTTAGACCAAGAAGCGATGAGGCAAGTACGATGGAAATACTGTTTGCAACGACCAGTGCGGAGTCCTTGATCAAAATTCCATGAAACAGCCAGAGGATCATTCCTGAAGTCGAGCAAAACAGCATCATAAGAGATACATCTTTTGTAGATTTCGAAGTTAGGGCTTTTAGAAGCTGGGGGGCAAAAGCTATAGTTGTCAGTGCGCCTGCAATGTAACCGATCATCATGAAAGTCTTACTCTCCGGGAAATGTTAAAAACTGGAAAAAGCATCTCCGGCTCATCTTCGGCTCGATTGAAGATCCGATTTCCGAATTTTGCTACAAACTCTGAAGAGAACTATAAACTATGAAAGAAATTACAAACTATTATAGAAACAGAACCCTGATATAAGTGTACCCCTAAAACTCTATGGGAATACAGTTATGAAAGAAGATTGCCTTTTTTGCAAAATTATCTCAGGAAAAATTCCTTCATATAAAGTGTATGAAGACGATGCCGTTTTTGCATTTTTAGACATTTACCCGGCAAGCGAAGGGCATACCCTGGTAGCTCCTAAAAAACACTTCACCAAGTTTACGGATATGAATGCAGAAAATGTTGCTTCGCTTTTTGAAGTTGCAAGGAAAATTACCGCTGCAGTCGAGAATGCATCCCTGGCAGAGGGAGCGAACATTGGCATCAACGATGGGGAAATTGCTGGTCAGGAGGTTCCCCACGTACATGTGCATGTTATTCCGAGGAGGAAAGGAGATGGAGGAAGAGGGATAAAATCAATAGTATGGACTGAGCCCGATACTACCAATCTGGAGGCCGTCGCAAAAAAGATCAGGAGGGCACTCTAAAGAGAACGACTGTTCGGAATAAGATGGTCAGGGCGTTTTCCAAATAATGTTTTCAAAATGAAGCAATAATATGTTTTTATCTGAAGGCGGGAAGTCCCCTTCCTCGGAGGCTATCAAGCCGACAGGTGGGGGATGAAAGCCGTCAACCTCAACAAAGTAAGTTTAACAGAAAACTATATA